>JBBQHY010000065.1:0-9202 GCA_038324415.1 Pseudanabaenales cyanobacterium
GAATACCTCTCTGACTCAGAGCAAACTGCACGAAATGAAGCTAGCCAAGATACTTCAGGTAGCACTCGAATATTGTTTGAGGTGAAATTTTCTTTTTCTTCATTACTTGACCTGACAAATTATGATGTAGTTTTAGGTTTAGTGAAAGATTTAAACCCTAATAATGATCCTAAAAAATTTCAACCGATAGATTTATATTGTGATTGGCAGAATATAAATGCAAAGACAGGTAATTTAGCCCCAACCCAAGTACTTGGAGATCTCTTATATCAAACATATGCCATAGAAGCCCTCAAAGTTCCGTCTGTGCGTAGTCAGAAAGGTTATAACATTGTTGTATTTATAGATAACCTTCAGATTGGTAGTTATTTGATTGCAAAAAATGGAAATACCGTTGTTCAGAGGATTGACGGAAGCTTGAAAGTTAAATAATTCATAAATTTACAGCAAGTACAAAATCTAATACGTTGAATATATGTATCTAAAGTAAGGTGGTTATCAAATCAACAGCTAAGTAATCAAACATTGGACGTTCACTCTCCGTCATATCGGAAATTCGCAGGGAATATGTCATAGCTTTTTACTTTGATTCAAAATTTCAAAAGAAACGCATGGATTGATTCAATAAATTTTGCAGGCGATCGCCTAAGGTAGCAATAGGTTTTTGGATCTGCCACTTACCCAAAATATCGTAGCCCAGAGGTGTTAACCGAAAGCTGTCTGTAATACCTTGCCCATCAACTTCTCGCCGCAAGACTCCGACATCAATTAACCAGAGCAGAGAATTTTCTACAGTAATTAAATTAGTGAATTTATTAATATAGCCATTTTTTACACCTTCTGCGGCGGCGATCGCTTTTAATGCCACCCCTTGATTTTTCATATCACTGAAAAGTGTGAGGGTAAAGGGGGAAGAAACTAATGCCTTTTCGGCTCTGACTATACTAAGTTGAGAATACATAACATCACTAATTGCTTACTATTCTTGATAATTATCCCAGACTTAGCTAAAAATCCCATTAATCTCAACATCATAAAATTTATGGGACTTAGTGATAGAAGCAGAAATGATTTAGCAACCTGATATTCAGGAGAACTATGGGAAATTAGGGTTTTGTAGGTGTTCCATAGATTTGGATTATTTATAATGATTCCCTGAAGGGCAGGCTGAAACTCATTAATTCTTTTGGTTTTAATATTGAGGGTTGACTAAATACATACTTATCTGTTCGCAGTACTTTTTCCTGCATATACCTATAGTCAATAGTTATGTTAGTTACTGGCATTGGGTTTCTATGTTCGACTCTGCCGCCAATAGTTGATGAAGTCCGAATTGGTTCGGTATATTCTAAGTAAACTGGTAAAGCCTGAGCGAGTTTAATCGTTGATGCCAAAAGTAAGTCAATCATTATTTATAGTTAGTAACTTCACTAACATTGCCTAACGATTTTCGGAACAATATTAACTAAGTATTTGATAATAATCATCAAAATATTTGATTAGGTCGAAATAAATTACTCAAAAAAGATAGCTAGATTATGTTTACAGGATTAATTCAGGCATTAGGAAAAATTGATCGCTACAACAATGGTAAGTTAACTATTAGCTGTCCCGAAATATTAACAATGGTAGCGATCGGCGATAGTGTGGCGGTGAACGGGGTTTGTTTAACTGTTGCTGAGATTTTAGCTAAGGGATTTGTGGCTGATGTCTCCCCTGAAACCTTGAGCCGTTCCAACTTGGGGCAAAGTAATCAAATACCTGTGAATCTGGAGATGGCTTTGGCAGTGGGAGATCGCCTTGGCGGACATTTTGTGACAGGACATATTGATGCTGTAGGAACATTGTGTAACAGTGCGATCGCTGGCGGGTCTTGGGAAATCAGCTTTTCTGCACCCGTAGAGTTAGGTCGTTATATTATTTCTAAAGGCAGTGTGGCGGTGAATGGCATTAGTTTAACTGTGTCTGCCTGTAATAGTTTAGGGACTTGGTTTAGTACGGCAGTAATTCCCCATACCTACGATTCGACAAATTTGCATTATCTACAAATGGGTAGCAGTGTGAATTTAGAAGCAGATATGTTAGGTAAATATGTGGAAAAATTTATGAAAACTAATCAACAACCTGCAATTACTTCAGATTTTCTAGCAGAAAATGGCTGGGTCTAGATTTTAGAGATTTTTGAGAAATGCGAAGTTTAATTAATTTAGATTGAGGTCGCTCTCTTATATTCATAAAACCGCAGCAAATAGAAATAGGATATTTGAATAATTTTCATTCTATAAAATATCTAAATTAATAATTATGCTTAATTTAATTGCTTTAGTTCCCGCCACTCCAATTTGGTCTTTTAACGTGGCTTTGATTATGATTACTTGCAATCTTTTTGCACTAGTTGTTGGTAGTAAGGCGATTCAGGTTAAAGGTGTCAGCCCGAGTTTCCCAATCGAACTACCTGGATTGTTTCAAGGTTTTGGTTTAGCCGAACTTCTAGCTGTGGCTAGCTTCGGACATATTTTAGGTATGGGAATGATCCTAGGTTTAGGGCAAGCGGGCTTACTATAAGTAATCTTGCCATTATGAGGAATGGGGTAAGCTCATAGGAATAAACCCCATTCCAGACACATTTTATATTAACTATCTACTGACTTGCAGCCAACAGGATGCCCAGAATAGTATGTGCGATCGCGTTTACCAAATAGTTGATAGCGATGATCCCTAACTTGCTCGTAGGTGCGATCGCCCACCCATTTCATCCCTGGTAGTAGCCGATAGGCTGCCACAAAAGCATTTGCCACAGGTAATAATCTGGCTATTTCCTCTGCGGCGGCACTGCCCTGCCATTGACCTTGAGGTGGGTTTGGATCAATTAAAATCATACCCATCTCACAATCCTCTGCTGAAATTCCTAATTGCTGTATAGTTTGTTGATCCTGCATGGGTACATACTCAAACTGCAAGCCTCGATCTATTTTTTCGAGGAGTTGAACCAAGCTTACACAGAGATTGCAATTACCGTCATAGATTACTTGCTTTCTAGTTGGCTTTCTAGTTGGCTCTTTAGTTAGGCTTATCATGATCTCTTTGATAGCGGATTTCTACCATAGTATGCACGTTCCCACGAGGGTTAAAGTCGCCTTTGATATGTACCCGAATTGGATCGGAAGCTTTGACAAAATCATCTAAAATTTGGTTTACTACCGCTTCATGGGAAATCTTGCGATCGCGGTAGCCGTTAATATAGAGCTTGATAGCTTTGAGTTCCACTAATAATTGATTTGGAACATAGCTTAAATAGATCGTAGCAAAGTCAGGATAGCCAGAAAATGGACATTTACAGGTAAATTCTGGCAAAGTGAAATGGACATCATATTCACGATCAGGGCGTGGGTTAGGAAATGTGGTTAGAGTATTCGTAGCGATCGCCCGCTCTCCATACATTCCCAGTTCAATCGGTTCGGACATAGTTAAATTTAATATTTATCAACATATTTATTTACATTTTATTACAACGAGTATCGATGTTGAAAGCTTCTAGTTGCATCAACTAATAAAAAAAGATATTAAAAAAGAGATAGAAATAAATCTATCCCAGTTTCTATTAGGTTTTGAGTAAAAATTATTAGCTGACTTTACCGTAGAAAACACCACGAATAATTACTTCCTTAGCTTCGATCGCTCCTAAATCTGTGCCAGAATTTTGCTCGGATTCAAAGGTTCCAGCAATTTCGCCAGTGATACTATTAATCTTGGAAATTTGTAAAGACATTTTGCCTTTGCTAGTAGAGTCATCTTTGGTACTTTTTTCGTAGGTATCCCGCTTGCCAGGGAGAGCTTCAGCCGCATCATAACCAATTGCCAAACCCCGACCTTTGGGATCGATAAAGTTAGCTCCACGATAGGTGGGAATATCAGTTTCTCCTTCAAAGTCGGTAGAGATCGTAATACCGCCTAAACCAGATTGAGTCCTAGCACTATAGCCTTTCATACTAAATAAAATGGCAACTCTTTCACCACCAGGCATTTGCACGGTAATAGGCTGATAGTCGAGCCCTTCTTTTTCCTCAAAGGTTAAGCTGCCATCAGGCATGCCTGTAACTACTGCTTTTACGTAGTCAATGCTAGAGGTAGCACGAGTTACGAGTTTACCAGCCACAAACTCAGCTTTTTTGCGCTTATTCGCAGTTTCTTCTTTGACAAAGAAACTAGTTGGTTGTAGACACATTTCCGTAATTTTTAAAGTTTTTCCCGATTCAAGAGGAATAATACCTCGACCACGGGAAGTACCAAGGACATCAGGACATTGGTTTGCTAGTCCTGTACCTCTAATTTGGTCATAGGACATAGTTCGATCTACAGCAGCGATCGCCTGATCAGCAAGAGGTATCAACGTGATAAGCAAACTGACGCAGATAGCTAGTAGAGATTTAATAGTTGTAGTAATTAAAGTACGATTTAAATTGCAATAGCCCATAATTAACCTTTTAACTTGATTTGTTTAACTAATTTATTTGAAACTCCAAAGACACTTGATATAAACTAAGCTAGTATCCTCAGTCTTCGGTCTCCAATCACTTGTATCTACAATCAATAGTGATAGTAAAATTCCAATCATCATATTAACTTGCAGGAGGGTATTTCTTTTGGAGCAAATTGATCAAAGTTATTCTCTAAGTTTAGACAAAATAGAAGCAACATCTGCACAAATAAAATTGTTAGCTCTACAGTCTAAAAATGATCCAGTGGAATTACTTCATATCTTGAGGGTTTTAGAGCAGTTACATCGAGATATTTGTAATGATATATTTCAACCAGCTTTGCCTAATAGTCGTCATGCCCTATTTGATTTACTCAGAGATATAGAAACTAAAGGCGGATGGCCCCACATTAATCGTCTTAATCTTAACCAATTATTTGAACATCTTGAAGCTGCAGAATCAGATATATCAGAATCAGAGGTAATGGGAGCAGAGATTGCAAATCTATAAAACGCAAGTTCGGGATAAGTAGCAGCAATTTCTTGATGGCTTTCTAAAGATGACAGTCTAAAATTGTAGCAATTAGCCTACTCCCTTCCCACCATAGAGATATACACAGTTTAAATGGGGTTAAGGGGCTGCGCCCCTTAACCCCGAAAAGACTAATCTTTGACTGGGAAGGGAGTATCCTTAAATAAATTTTGCAATAGGTTATGCTTTTGCAGCAACTACTCAGGTAAATATTTAAGTTCTTCTAGTACTTCTAAGGTAGCACTGCGAACAGTTTCAACGCTTTCACGGTTTAAGAGGATTTGGCAATACTGGGCGATCGCTTTTTCTTGACCAAGGGGTAAATGATGTTGCTGTAAAGACTGAGCTAGTTGTTTTACGGCAATTAATCTTTCTAATTCATCCTCAGAGGTGAGTTGGGCAGTTAAGTAGTTAATATTCTGTTGGGAATTTTGCTGCCATTGATTAATAGTTTTGAAAAATAGCAGAACCAAACCCCCAAGAGTAGCCACAGCTTGAGTAATTGCCAGTCCTGCCAACCAGTGATTATCAATACTGCTCCAAACCATCAAACCCACATAGCTGAGAATTATAGATGTACTGCCTGCGATCGCCGCTAGGATCATGGAGCGGTTAGGACCATTTAAGAATCTTTGCACCCTAGCTAGTAATAGATTCCAGTTCCAATCCTGCGCCACATATACCAAAATTAGAGTCACTGCCCCAATTAAAGTTGCCATAACTAATTGCAAATTCCAGAATGAAAGTACTAATAGAGCGATCGCTACTAGGAGCCAGTTAGGGAGTTGAAATTGGTGTCTTTGCTTAAATACCCGTCTCATGGTTTTTTAGTTGGCAATTCTGATTTACACTTATTTTCGCAGTATTTACTCAGCATATACCACTAATCCTTGTTCCTAGTCTCTAGAAATCATATAAACAAAAACTTTATGTGTTGGGTCAGCGATCGCTTTTAGCAAAGTAATTAGGGGCAATCGCTAAAAAACTATCTATTTAAAATTTATTTCCCACTTTAGGCTAGGTGGCAAAAACTTAGATTTTGGGTATTGTTAAGATCAGGATAATCGAGTTTATTGTAAAAAGTAACTATGGCTGCCAATTCATCAGAACAATCTCATCCCAAAATTAAAGCTAATTCAGAAATTGAGGATATTAGTTTTGATGATATTGCGGAATTACCCGATGAAGATTTTGATTTAGAGGATGACGAAAACCCCACGCCCAAGCCTAAAAAGCCTGAACCTGCGAAAAAAACTAAAAAAGTAGATAGATTAAAAGAGCGAGCCTTAGGAGAGTTTCGGAATAACTTCATTGGCTATATGGATTTATATAGCGATGCTGAGACGGTAAAAAATTATCTTAATACTCATCAGGGCTGGTTTCGGCGTTGCGCCCTACCAATGAAAGCCGATCCCATTGGCGATAATGGCTACGCCTTAACGGTTGGGAAAGTTGGGGCGTTGGGGTTTGCGGTTGAGCCTAGAATCGGTTTGCATTTACTTCCTGAAGATCATGCAGCTTACAGAATTGAAACCATTCCTATTCCCAATTATCCCGCCCAAGGTTATGACGTCGATTTTCAGGCAGTGATGGAGCTATTACCCAAGGTTCCAAATGTAGCGATCGCTCTCCCACCCAATGCCAAAGATTTAACTAGCGTTGAATGGCAACTAGACTTAATTGTCAATTTGCACTTTCCGCAATTTATTCATGGCATGCCCAGAAAACTTATTGAAAAAACTGGAGATGCTATTCTTGCTCAAGTGGTTAAGCAGATTTCCCGTAATCTAACTGCCAAGGTGCAAGCAGATTTTCATAAAACTATTGGCTTTAATATTTCGCATGAACCTAAACGCAAAAGATGATTCGTGCGATCGCCATTCTCGAAGCTCCCATTCCCAAAACTGAAGTTATGGCTGTTGCAGGTAATTTGATTGAATACATCCAAGGTAATTGCGCGACTAGGAGGGTATAAGGGAAGAGGAAGAAGATAGGAGAAAGAGCATTGACTATAGCCTGAAAAGCAGAAAGCCCTTGCCGCTTACCAGTATTAACAATTGACCGCACCCCTGCAAATAGATTTTTACCCCAATCCGAGCGAAACCCATTAGTAACCTTACAAAAAAATCACGCTCAGACGTAAGGCCTGCTCTCTAGAATTATTCGTAGTTGGAATTATGACATCATCTACTCCCTTCCCACCGTAGAAATATACACAGTTTAAATGGGGTTAAGGGGCAAAGCCCCTTCGTGGGGGCTGCGCCCCCACACCCCCAAAAGACTAATCTTTGACTGGGAAGGGAGTAGGAATAGAAATAGATACTCTTGAATTTTAGTCTAACGCTTATGTAGCCTGATACCATCTTCTTGAGTTGGAACTAAAGCTAAAGCTCTTTTCAGTCGTCGATTGAGATCACAGCGATATTGGTAATGGGTGGAATCAGAGTACTTTTCTCGCTTTTTATGAATTACAAATGCCCTGAGTAATAAGCGTTTAAATGTAGGAGCAATGATACTATCTCCCGTATTAATGGCATATTGACAATCTCGTAGTTGGTGAGTTAGGCATACCTGCCATATCTTTTCAGGATTATTTTTTGAGCATTGAATAAGTCTGATACCCAGATTTCAGGCTAATGTTCACCCATAACTTCTCTTTGAATTACCCACCTACTAGAAGATTAGTAGGTAATAGAAATTAGCAAACTACCATACAATCTTCTTAAATATGCAGGACAGTTTTTGCTAAGATTAGGTCAAACTTTAGTCAAAAAAACATAGAACTGTGGAAACTATTACATCACTACTTCAATCTGGATTATTGGTTTACGCAGCGATCGCAGGTGCCTATCTAGTCGTAGTCCCGTTTGTTTTACTCTATTACTTCAAAGCTCGTTGGTACTTGACTGGTTCCATGGAAAGAGCATTTATATGTTTTATGGTGTTCTTTTTCTTCCCTGGACTGTTACTATTATCTCCCTTTGTCAACTTTCGTCCTGAAATCAGAAAGCTAGGTTAGTCATGCGCCGAATTGATGCGATCGCTATTACTTTTGCCTTCTTTATCCTCGGTGGGTTAGCTTTTTGGGGCTTAAAAATCTACGGACTAAGTAGTGAAAATGCGGGAATTTGGAGCCAATTGGTTTTAGTAGCAGGCATTTTAGGCTGGGTATCCACTTATGTTTACAGGGCAGTGACCCAAACCATGACCTTAAACCAGCAACTAACTAACTATAAAACTGAAGTCCTGAAAAAGCAGTTAGCCGAAATGTCTCCCGAAGACCTAGCAAAATTGCAAGCAGAAGTCGATGCCGAATCTCAATCCTCATAGTTCAGCAAAATTCTAGTAACCGATTAATCCGCTCTTCGAGGCTTGTGGTTTGACGTTCTAGACATAAAACCGTGGATTTAAGGCGGCGATCGCTACATAAGCCCATGACTAAAATATTTATATGTTCGATATATGCCTGATTTAGAGCAGCTTTCCCCACCTCATAAACCAAAGGAATTCCGGGCTGAATAATTGCTAACTTCGTAAAAAATCTATTTGTAGCTGCAAAACAAAGATTTAAATAATCCTCTAATTCTGTAAAATCAACATTCGTTTTACCCAAAATATCGCCAACTGTATACGCCATCATATCTATAGGTGTGCGATCGCTAATAAAAGACTGTGGTTCTTGCTCCCAAATTGCGATCGCTTCTTTAAGAATCTCATGCTGAATATTTAAGCGAGTGCCAAAGTCCATGGGTAAAGCAGGATCTAGCCCAAATTTTCTAAAGACAGCACTGGTATCAGTTTTAACAAAGGGCATATTTTTACTGTGGGCGATCGCCTGTGCCAAAGTGGTTTTACCTGTGCGATGTCCGCCACATAGTCCTAAATTCATAGAAGATTTATAGTTTTTTACCAGATAGTTTTTACCAGATAGTGGCTCTCTCAGCATATATTAGTCATGGCATATTAGAAAAATCTAGGAAATGAAAATTAGTCGCCGACAGATGCTGTTTTTGGGTGGAATTGTAGGTGGTGGGGTAATCACAGGTGCCACTAAAATTTTATCTAGATCAAATGATTCACTCAATCCTCAGGCAACCTTAGCCCCCAATGTTCCGAGCCCTGAGACCATTACGGCGAAACTTGCTATTGCCCCCAAAGGTCTATTTGCCCCAGTGCGTGGGGATGTGAGAATT
>JBBQHY010000066.1:0-9063 GCA_038324415.1 Pseudanabaenales cyanobacterium
TCAAAAAAGGGTTTTCTAAGATAAAGAAAGTGCCTGAAGACATCGCCTCGTAAATAATTTTCGGATTTACGAACTTATCCTGTCAGTTTTAACTGGCGGGAGATTTCCTGCTAGAGGTACTTATTAGTCTAAACTCCAGTACCAAGGGTAGTATCTATGCGAATGGTGCCTCTAAGACTGTTGATTTGAGATCTGACAATATCTAATCCCATCCCTCGACCCGAAAGATTGGTGACGGTGGAGGCGGTGGTAAATCCAGATTGAAAGATAAAGTTAAGAATTTCTTCCCTTCTTAATTGTGTATTGGAATTACATAGTTTACGGGCGATCGCTTTTTTATGAACTTTATTAACATCAATCCCGCTTCCATCATCTTTCAGAATAATTTCGACTTGATTATCAATGACTCTAGCTTGGAGGATAATCTGAGCAGTTTCAGGTTTGCCAATGGCAAGGCGATCGCCCTCAATTCCGTGATCAAAGGCATTGACTAAAAGGTGATTTAATGGAGTTTGGAGTTGTTCTAAAATAACTTGATCGATTAATACTTCTCCGCCTTCGATCACTAAGTTGACGGATTTATGATATTGCTGACAGAGGCGATCAAGTTGAGGTAAGAATCTTTGTGCCATTCGTTTAAATGGAACTAACCGCGAACTGGTAACATTTTTGTAAAGAGAATCTAATTCTTGGCGTAGCTGAATTACTTCTTCGCTTAGTTCCCTTTGGCTAAGGTCTATATCTGCTCGTGCCTCTTTGATTCTGAGGAAAATTTCTTGGAAGTTCTGTAATGTCAAGTGTTCAGAGGTGAACTGATCGAGTTCGAGCGCATCAAATTCTTGGGAACTATTAAAGGAACTATTAACGCCTGAAGATGTGGCAAGACGATCATAGAGGACTTGGACTTGATCTTGAACTGGTGCTAGCCCTCTTATTAACTGACGGAGGTTCTGATTTGTTTGATAAAGCTGCTGCTGGTTTAGGATTAAGCGTTCGTGGCGTACTAACAATTCACCCACGGTACTGGCAATCTTGTCCATTTGCGCTGTAGGAATTCGTAGATGGGAGACAGATTGAGAACTAACTTGCTGTTTAGGTTTACTAGGATTTAGGTATGCCTGACGTTCCGATCGCAAGGTGTCAATTAACTCAATACCTATACTCTTCCAGTGAGTAGTTTGATCGGAATTTTTTAGAAGTTCTTGAACGGGGGCGATTGCTTTTAACAACCACGGAATATCTAAGGCCTCTCCAAATAAAGTACATTCTTCTACTAAGCGATTCAGAGTTTTCAGCTGTTGGGCGATCGCCTTTGATTTCAATTCCTTTTGCGCCAGAATCAAGCATTCTTCCAAGTCTTTAGTTAAAGCCGATTGGGTTAAGGCACTAATTTTTTTGGGAGTTTCCTCTCGAAGGCTGGGTTTCTCCTGTTGAAATTGACTTAAGAGATCGCTGAGCGTGCGCTCAAGGTCAATATCCACGGAAATATCAGCCAGAGAACCAATGGGAAGAGTCTGTACCTGTGCCAAAACTCCAGCAATTTGATCTACACACCCTGAAAATATAGGGGTAATGGTGGCAAGATCTGAGGGAGGGCGATCGCGTAGAATTTCCGTTAAATCTTCAAGTTTGTGAGCAAATTTGCTTAAATGCATTAGTTGGGCAATACCAGCACCACCTTTTAGGGAGTGAGCAGCGTGCATCATAGCTGTAAAGTCGGGAGCTCCTTGGTTTAGCTGTTCTAAACTTTGATACAAACTTGCTAAGTATGTGGGCGCATCTTCTTCTAGAAAGCAGGCTCTGGTTTCTAGAACGATCGCCTCTAAAGCCAGAGGATCTAAGTTAAAGCTGCTCATAGTTAAGTTAATTATCTGGTAATTTTCTGTTTATTCTCTGGTTATTTTCTACTTCTCCAAACGGAATTGTGCTACAGAATCCTTAAGGTTATCACCCACAGTAATTAGATTTTGCAACATATCTACTACAGAAATTGTATCGGTTGTGGTTTTCTTGGCGATCGTATTCACTGCATCCATAATCCGATTTACCTGTTGCGATGTAGCGGCTTGAGATACTGTACTTTGGGAAATAATTTGCAGATATTGGTCGATATTTTGGCTGATCTGTGCCAATCCTTGTAGTGTTGACTTTGCCTCGCCTACTAACTTTGTACCCGTAACTACTTCTGTTGTGCCATTTTCCATTACTTGCAGAGCCTCTGAGGTTTCCTCTTGAATATTTGTGACTAAAAGCTGAATCTCCTTAGCTGCATCCGTCACCCGATCCGCCAGTCTTCGCACTTCATCCGCAACTACCCTAAACCCTTGTCCATTTTCTCCTGCCCTTGCTGCCTCAATCGAAGCATTAAATGCCAGTAGATTGGTTTTCTCGGAAATATTAGTAATAATTGCCACAATTTGCGAAATCTCTTGGGAGGACTCGGCTAACTGTTTCATCTTTTTAGAAGCTGAGGCGACAGTAGAACGAATTGTTTCCATACTTGCTACAGTTTGTGCCATTTTCTCTTCCCCTGCTTGGGCTGTGGTCAATCCTAGTCGAGCAATTTCGGCGGCATCTTGGGCAGATTCTGATACTTTTTGAATAGAAAGACTATTCTGTTCTGCAACTTGGACGGCGTGGGTAATCTCTTCAGTTTGCAATAGCGAAGATTTAGAGAATTCTTGAACTGTAATTTCAGTATTTTGCACCAGTTGGTTTACTTCTAATGATGAAGTTTTTACCTGCTCTACTAACTGCCGTAACCGCCGAATTGTGGCATTAAAGCCGTCTGCCACTGATCCTAAGGTCGTATCTGTAACCTTGGCTTGAACTGTTAAATCTCCTCTTTGCGCCTCTTCAATTTCCAATAAGAGAGTTATTACTTCCTGTTGTAATTGCTCATTTTTCTGTTTCTGCTTTTCGGCTTCCCTCGCTTGCATTTCTGATTGGTTAGCTAAGTTCCGCTCAGATTCTGTAATCCGATCTGCCAAAATATTAAAGGATGTGGTTAATTCCCCAACTTCATCATCGGCAAATACCTTAGCTCTAACATTGCGATCGCCATCAGCAAAAGCCTTTGCCACAGGAGTTAAGGCTCTAATCGGTTCAGCAATTAAACGAGAGAGAATTCGAGCTAACAGCAGGTCAATTATAATAACGATCACCGTAGATATGGCTAATAGTCTCCAAGTATTTTCCAATATTTTTAGAGTAAAAGTTTCAGGCGTACCCCTAACTAAAATCGCCGCAGGTTCCTTGCTAAATTTAGGAGTAGGCTTGCCATTAATTTCACTAATCTGATCAGGTAGTGCCCTTGCCGCAACGGTATAGGTCTGGTTATCTATTGTTAACCTCTGGGTGATAGTTGCACCATTTCCTGCTACTGCGGCTGAACGGAGTAAGGCTTGGGCTGAACTATTATTGATGGAACTATCTTTGAGTAAAGGCAAAAAAGGCTGGGGCGGCTCTTGGTTTGCTTGTCCTATACTAGTTGCCAGTTGAAACTCACCAGTGGGCTGCCTCGTGTAAATAGCGTTATAGCCGCCTTGCACCTTGGTTCCGTCTTCTTTTAGTTTCGCTAAAGCTTTTAAGCTATTTTCAACAATTGGTAATTTCTGATCGACAATGTCCCCAGAAATTAGAACTCCGACCACAAGTCCGCTTTGCTCTCTTACAGGTGTAGCGGTATAACGAATTAAGGTGTCTCTAAGCTCAAATCCCTTCGGTAGAGGAGGAGCTTCTTTTTTTAACTCCGCAGCATTAACTATGGCACTAGCTTTAATTTGATTGGGGCTTGCTAAAACTGCACTAACTAGACCATTGGGATCGAACTTCTCACCTGTGCGATCGCTATTAGCATTAACTATAATCTGACCATCCCGCCCAACTAAGGTAGCATATTCAATACTTCTAGCCTTAATTTCATTCTGTAAAATCCGTCTTACCTCACTTCGAACTTGAACGGGGATCAATCTTCCTTGGCTAGAGTTAGTAGCAGCAATAATGATGGCGGGGTTATCCGACTGCCCCCGAAACCCAAATCCCATCTGGTTAATCTTAATATTGTAATTAATTTCCATGACCGAGGCTTCAGATTGAGCTTGATCCTGTAGTTGATCGTAAAGCGATCGCCCCATCAAGAAAGCACCTGTTGCTATCAAGCCCAAGGATAGGAATTGCGAAGCGATTAAAGTTGATAACTGTTTCTGCCCAACGGGTAAATTTTTAAACCAATTAAAGCCAAAGGCGGCAGCAGGACTTGTCGTAACTGTTTGATTAGCCGTTTTATTAACTTGTGGATCAGATACAGGTTGAGTGTTAGTTTCTACTCCTACTTGTAAAGATTGGAGAGACTTTTTCGCAGTTTCTTGATAAATACCCTCATGACTAGCCACCTCTTCATACATTGACGCCGCTCCTTGACGATCGCCATGCCGTTCTAGCTCTGAAGCTTCAATAATTTTGTTAAGGAAATATTGGTCATCGTAGGGGTTAGATTGCATTATGGTCGGCTCCGAAAATAATAAAAGTTTGTAAGGGATTTGGCTAAATTAATTCAGGATTTAGGCTCAAAAATAAAGATTTGGGATCAAACACAGCATGGGGGAAGCCATCAGTTTTAGCGATACCTTTAAACAATTGCTTGGCAAGTTTGGGCAAGCGATCGGGAAGACTGACTAATTTTTGATCGTCAATTGTCAGTAATCCTTCTATCCCTAAAGCTGAACAGGCAACACGACAATTTTGCTGAGAAATTACTACCGCTAAAAATTTACTGCCAAGGGGTGTGGGCTTAATTCTCAGAAATTTTTCCGAATGCATTACCCACAGAAGATTACCCTTGTGATTCAATGCCCCTAAAACTGCAGATATAACTCCCGGAATCGGCGCAATCTCATCGCTTTTTAGCTGTAAAATCTCTTGGATATGAGAAGTTGGAATCGCTAACCTTAGAGAAGTTGAAACCCTCACACCACAATATTCTTGGATCATATTTATATTAGTTAATGTGTTGATAAACTGTATCTACAAGCTCTTTTGGCGAAAATGGCTTCGTAATATAGGCGTCTCCACCTTGGCGTAAAGCCCAAAACTTATCAGATTCTTGACTTTTAGAGGAACAAAATACAATCGGGATATGTTTAAACCGCTCCTCCTTCCGAATTACTCGACATAGATCTAAACCATTTTGTCCTGGCATTATAATGTCTAAGAGAATTAAATTAGGACTAGTGTTATTTTTCAACCAAGTCCATGCAGTTTCAGCATCACTAAGGGAAACAACCTCAAACCCAGAGTTTGTAAGCAACTTAGATATTAAAAGCTGCTGGGAACTCATATCTTCGACAACTAAAATAGTTTTCATCAGGCGGCTTCTTCGGATTTAGCTTTCGTGAGTTGATGTACTCGTTCCAAAAGTTTATCGGGTTGAACTGGTTTGGTCAAAAAATCTACAGCCCCTACAAATTGCGCTCTCATCCGATCAATAATGCCATCTCTTCCTGTGAGCATAATAACTGGCACATCTTTTAGTTTTTGCGATCGCCTCAGCATACTAGTCAGCTCATAGCCATCAATATCTGGCATATTAATATCCATTAAAATTAATTGGGGCTGCTGTTTAATAAAAACTGAAAGTGAACTAGATGGATCGGTAATACTCAAAACTTCATAGTCTGCCATTTCTAGAATCATCTTTACCTGTCGTTGCACAGTCTTACTATCATCAATACAAGCAATCAAGGGCTTATAAGCTTGAATTTTGGGTTTATGATTAGGAGTCACTATTGTGGCTTTTACTATACCTGCTTTGATATAGGGATGTAGCCACTCAGCCAGTCGTAATGGTTCTAAACCAGTTTCTGCCGCCAACTCATATAAGGTTAACCCTTTTAGTAGTAGATGAATCCAGCTTGCCATGGTTGGAGAATCCTTTTCACGTTGATCTAGTGAAATTGTTTCTCTAATTGCACAGAACTTACCCACATCATCTTGGTGTAGAAATATCTGGGCAAAGGGCGAAGGGAAAATAGAACGTAGGCTTTGCCATTTACGAATATCAACCAGAGATGGCTTAACTAAATCCCTAACATTAGCTGCTACTAAAACAGGTTTGATACTAGCGTTAGCTTCAAACTGCATATTCATTAAATCATTAGATAGGACTTGGCTCACCGCTTCTTTTGTTAGATAAACTAATAATCTCCGAAAAGTTGTGATTGAGATCTGATGCTTTTCCTTCCAGTCCAACAATAGTTCATAGTCACTCTTGACGCAAGATTGACTGTTTGTGGTTTGGTCTTTAATTAAACTAGGAATGGGAAATTTATCAGGAAGATATTGCCAAAGTGATTCAATCCGCTCTAGTTGCCCTTTCGTTGATGTGGCATAGGTTAGTAGTCCATTCCCAAAAAATAATTGCCAGCCTAGGTCGGGATTATGAATATGGCTAGTAGTTAGACATCCAGAGAGTTTACGATTAGAAACCGCTTGTAGAACTTCCCAAGGTTTAGATGAAACTTGCTTCATATATTCAGTAACTTTATTGATCTAATTAATCCTATTGATCTACTTAAGATCTAATTGACCTCACATTTAGAATCTTAGATGTTAGAAATTTTATAAAGGTGTTGCAAACTACAAAATTTAGTTGATATATCTAATATTTATATAAACTTATGCAAAAATTACATGGGTTAGGATGAGGAAAATACGATAAATTAAACACAATGAACAGAGAATCGGAGCAGTTACAGAAGATTAAACAGGCAAAAGCTAAAGCCAGCCAAATTAGACAAGGTAATGAAAAAGGGCTGTACATGATCTTTACAGGATTAGGGAAAGGTAAAACCAGTGGTGCCATGAATATGGTTTATAGGCACTTGGCACATGATCTAAAAGTTACTGTGGTGCAATTTGTTAAGAACTCTCAGGCATATCCCGATGGCGATCGCCTAATGCTGACAAGATTAGAAACTCTAGGCTTTCCTGTGCAAATTTATACCCTTGGTGGTGGCTTCACTTGGGAAACTCAAAACCCGACCCAAGATCGAGCCATGTCTACATCTGCTTGGCAAACTGCCCTAGAGGCGATCGCTGATCCTGAAATTTCCCTAGTGGTTTTAGATGAGTTACATATAGCCCTTAAATATCAGCAATTGGCAGTAGAGACAGTTTTAGCGGGCATTCAAAGTCGTCCTAGTCATTGTCACGTTGTCAGCACAGGGCGCTATGCTCCTGCGGCTTTAATTGAGGCTGCGGATTTGGTTTCAGAATTAACCTTGATCAAACATCATGTTTCTCAAAAAATTCCTGCCCAATTGGGAATTGAGTTTTAGATAGGGCTAGATAATTGAACCAAAGCCCTAACATTTAAGTCCAATTAATTAAGTTTGATACCTTAAAGTTGTTAAAAATCCTATGGGTCAGAATGGTTAGCGTGGCTTCAGCTAAATCTCAACTAGAAAGCTCTCAAGAATCGGATAATTACCTGATCGGCATGTGCTTAAAGGGGCATACCCACATATTTGGTCAACTCTATCAACGGCATCAACAAAAAGTGAGATCAACTCTTTTTCAGTTATGCGGTAGCGATGGGCTTGATGATTTGGTGCAAGAAGTCTTTATCCGTGCTTGGAAGGGGCTCCCTAAGTTTAAGCAAACTGCCCAGTTTTCAACTTGGATCTATCGGATTACTTGGAATGTTGCCTGCGATCGCCGTCGAGCATATGCCAAGGGTCGATCTCGCCATATTGAGGTTGAGGACTTAACCCAAGTTCTAGATTCCAACCTATCTAGTTTGGATAAAGGTTCAGAACTAAATAAAATCCACTATCGAGATTTAGTCCAGAGAGGTTTAGTAACCTTGAGCCTAGACCATCGCACAGTTTTAGTAATGCATGACTTAGAAGAACTTTCCCAAAAGGAAATCGCTGAGGTTATGGATATTCCCATTGGTACGGTTAAATCCCGGCTATTCCACGCTCGTAGCTCATTGCGAAAATATTTAGAATCCCAAAGAGTTGAAATATGAAAAATCTTAATAGCAATCCAAATTCTGACGGCGATCGCAATCTTGTATCTTTTCTAAAAGCGCATCAGCCAATCGCTCCCTCTGCCAGTCCGAATTTACAGGCATTAATTATGGAACAGGTGGCTAGTCTAGAAGTTACTAGGGCGATCGCTAAACCTGTTAAAAAAGTGGCAATCAGAACCCTAGGATTACTTGGTGCTGCAGTGGTCACAGTCATAAGCCTAGTAATATTTAATCAAAATCGACCAATCCAAGTCGCTGTGAATGAAACTGAAAGCTTAAAAATTGAGAAGTCTTTAGTCAGCAATTGGTATATCCCTGAAGAAGAATTTACTACCAGTTACTCTTTAATCAGCACTTCTAAATGAAATACTTTAAAATCCTAGTATTATGAAATCTCATTTCTCATCTTTACTCTTTGCCTCAATTTCGAGTTCTGCCTGTAGTTTTATAGGGGCGATCGCCATCGGTTTAATCCCAACTCTACCTGCAAATTCTCAAACTTCAGATATGTTGCCAACTTCTCCACCTGCCAATATTTTGAAGTCTCTCAATCTCTCTGATCCGCAAAGACAGCAAATACAAGCAATCCTCCAAAAAGATCAAAAATCTCGGCGTAGTTCCTTTCAGGAATTAAGAGCCAAAGAACAAGAACTCCGAACTATGATGGATGGCAATGTCCCAAGAGGAACCCTAATCCAAAAATTTAATCAAATTCAAACTCTCCGCAGGCAAAATGAACAAAGGCGATTTGAACAGATGTTATCAATCCGAGAAGTATTAACTCCTCAGCAGCGATCTCAATTATCTAAAGCCGCCAAAGAAGCTAATGGTAATAGGCGTGAACGAAGACAAAGAAAGTTTATTAGCCCTGAGAATCTAGATTTACCCAAGTGAGAACAAATCTTTAAACAAGAACTATACATTTAGGAATAACGGTCGTAGGGCGAAACCCTGTATTGGTTTTTCCTGATCTATACTAATCTTGAGCTTCGCTTTTAGGAATTGGTATGAGAAGTAAAAAATAAATC
>JBBQHY010000067.1:0-9042 GCA_038324415.1 Pseudanabaenales cyanobacterium
CCGTATCTAGTGCCTTAAATTCATGGTAGCGATCGCTAAAAGCTGTAACTTCAGTGGGGCAGACAAATGTAAAATCTAGTGGATAGAAAAATAAGACAATATATTTATCCCCTCTGTAATCGGATAGTTTTATACTCTTAAACTCTAGATCAACTACGGCTGTCGCCCTAAACTCTGGTGCTAATTGTCCTACTTGTAAAATTTCAGTCATGGTAAATCCTCTTACTACTCTAAATTTTATTCTTAAAACCAACGTCAGATTAGGATAGGATCGGAGCTGCTTAGACCTATATATTGATGGCAAATGACAATTATTTGGGAGCTAGATTTTTTCTCTCGTCCAATTTTAGATGAGAATCAGAAAAAAATTTGGGAGTTATTAATCTGTAATAGCCCTGACCAATCTTCGCATCCATTTCGGTGGGTCAAAGAATGTAATGCTCAAGAAGTGAATTCAGGCTGGTTAGCTACCGAGTTAAATTTAGCGATCGCCCACAATTCCAGCTTAGGAAATTCCGATCCCCAAAAAGTGCGCTTCTATCGCCCTAGCATGACCAACATCATCACAAGGGGTTGTAAGCAAGCCGAACTGGTTCCGCAAATCTCTCGCCGACTGTTTACATTATCCAGTTGGTTAGACAAGCGGATGCAGACTATTTATCCCCAACGTGAAGGTTTTACTGCCCCAGATTTTCAACCTTTACCCCTAAAAATTGGCTCTCAGGTTCCTATTGCCAAACCTGCTCCTGACGCTCTAATGGGAGAATCTTGGCTAGTGGCATCTTTAACGGTTGCGGATTTTGCGTCTGCCTCGGAATGGTCAATGGATTTTGGCGAGTTATTTGATGTAGGTATTTCTGAACTAGATAGCTTAATTTCAGGCTTAATTATTATTTCTAGTCGAGCTTTACCCTTGGCAGCTTGGATGTCAGGGGTTGATCCAGTATTTTTAAAGTGTGAGGGTAGCGATCTCAAACGTCAATTAATCCTAGAAGCAGGTGAAGAAGCCCGTTGGATTTTGACTACTTTAGATACTACTAATCCTAAAGATCGAAAAGCGATCGCTCAAGCTGAAAGTTTTGAACAGGGAAAGATTCAGAGCGAAGGTATTCATTTTATTGCCATTCAAACTAGCCTAGAGGTAGAGCATTTTGCAGGATTTTGGTTACTTAAAGAATAAATAGCAATTGCAAATTCAAAAAATTATGGCTTAGAATCGTTATTCTATAAGGATTTAATAATTATTTACAGAAGGCTCATTGACTGAAATGACGCAAAATCGTTCTGAATTTATAATTATTGCTGGGGGTAGTAAGGTAGCAATGGTAATCCATACCCAAGAGAAAAATCACTGACTTTAGCCCCACCAGATCCATCGTGCGATCATACGACTAAGAAGACTGGGAAAACTGAGGATAAAGTAACAGTGCTTTCATGAATTTTCCTTAGAGAGCAGAGCGACCAGTGACTAAGTTGTAAACAATACCAATCACAGCTAAAACTAAGAGTATGTGAATTAAGCCGCCGCCAATATTTATTGAAAATCCTAATACCCAAAGGACGGCGAGTACAACAACACCAGTCCAAATTAAATTGACCATGATTTTAACTCCATTTATTTGATTTATTGATTTATTTTTTGGAAATATCTTATTCCTTTTTCTTTGCCCCATTAGATAGGGCGGGTAAAAATTCTGCTAGAAATAGATCGCTACTCTTCGGTTCAAAAAAGAACGCTTATTACTCCATTGACTCGTTTTACCAATGTTTAATTTAGAATTGCCTCTATATTGTTTATTCCTAATCAATAACTTTCTTGGCTTGATCTTTTAGGTCTTCAACAGTATGTTCAATTCTTGCTTCTGCTTGTTTAGCTTTGCCTTCGGCTTGGGTTTTCGGATCTCCCGTAATTTCTCCAACTACTTCTTGAAGTTTACCTTCAATATTTTTGGCAGTTGCCTTAGCTTTATCTGTTAGGCTCATATTATTCTCCTGATTAATTGTGAGGACGGATTCAAACTGCGTAATTCAGTTTCTACCCTCACTTTGACAAGCTGTTGGTTTATTTCATGTATAAGTAAAGTAAATTGCTTGAATTCGATACAAATTGTATAGATTTTTTGCCATCGAAATTTAACGACGCTTCGATTAATTTGTGAGTAATTGCAAAATCCGCCAATTCAAATTTAGATTGGCGCTATTTCTTTCTTTAAGGGTTGAGATTTATTGAAAGTAATGGAGCGATCGCCCAAGCTGCTTAATGGAAAATAGATCGCAGACGAAATGAATTCATTCAAAAAAGTCAGGTTGAGTATAGTCAGGAAAATTTACGCAGTTGAGTTAGAAATTTAGTAAATGCTAGGTTTAGTGGTGCGATCGCTACGATTGGGTCTCCAGAAATAGGATGAATAAAACTTAGCCGCCAAGCATGAAGAGCCTGCCCCTTTAATTGACTAATGGTACGGCTATAAATTGGATCGCCCGCGATCGCATGCCCCATATACGCTGCATGAACCCGAATTTGATGAGTTCTACCAGTTTCTAGATCAAATTTAACCAAGGTGTAATTCCCCAGACGCTCTTGGATTTCCCAGTGGGTAATTGCCGATCGCCCATTTGCCATTACCGCCATTTTTTTGCGATCAATTTTGTGTCTACCAATAGCTGCATTTACAGTTCCAGAGAGCGTTTTAGGCGAACCATTTACAATGCCCAAATATTCTCGCTTTGCGGTTTTGGCTTGAATCTGTGCTTGCAAACCTTGATGTGCTAGGTCAGTTTTTGCCACGACGATCGCCCCACTAGTATTTTTATCAAGGCGGTGGACAATGCCCGGTCGCTGCACACCATTAATACCAGAGAGGTTAGGACAATGGGCAAGCAGGGCGTTAACTAAAGTATGATCGCTATGTCCAGGGGCAGGATGAACCACTAAGCCTACGGGTTTATTAATTACTAATAAATATTCATCTTCGTATAGAATTTCGAGCGGCATGGCTTGAGGTTCTAGATCAAGGGGATGAATCTCAGGAATTTCTAAGATAAGGCGATCTCCCACTTTGACAATAGTTTTTTTTTCCGTACATACAGATTCATTAATCTGGACAAAACCTTGCTGAATCAGCTTTTGAATTTGCGACCTAGAAATTTCTTCTAACTTCTGGGCTAGGTAGCTGTCAAGTCTCTCTGTCTGAATATTAGTGTGGATATTATTTTGAGAAACCTCTAGAGAAAATTCCACGGCAATATGATGGGTCATAAATTATTTCGTAATGTTTCGTAAGATTTAGTAATATGTTTAGTATTAATAAATAAATTTTTTAAGGCCTTGTTTTTTTATATTACTCAGTTAAGGTTTCATCTTAGAGAAAATCAGCTAGGGATTAACTGGAAAGTTTGGTCTAAGCATATTAATTTATTGCTGGCATCAGCTCTTTTAGTCTCTATTCCCGTATTCTTTCAAGCTCCACTGGTCAGGCAGGCTCCGTGGCTAAGCCTAATTTTAACAGTTGGCTGGCTAGGAGTTGCTCAAGTTCTAATTACCAAAGTTAATAGTAATTCCCAAAGATATGGCAGTTTGCTCTGGGGATTTAGCCTAAGCTGGCTATGTGGCACACTCTATTGGGGATGGCTAAGGTTTGAACCCCTATGGCATTTACCAATCGAGGCGATCGCTTTGCCTTGGGCAATTTGGGCATTAAGAAAAAGTAGTTATCAAATTGGCGCATGGTTTTACTTAGCATCCCTGCTCGGTACCGCGGTCACAGACCTCTACTTTTATTTAAATAACTTAATACCCCACTGGAAAGCAATCATGCAATTAGAGGGTGACCTTACTGCAATTCAACCAATCCTTCAAGATGCCGTAACTCATCTGCAAACCTCTTGGGGTATAATCTGGGCAGCAATTTTAGCCATAGCCATTAGCTTTATAGGGTTTAAAGCAATGCGATCGCCTAATTTTCATAACTGGACATTTTCTGGAGCTTTATTAAGTACAATTTTGGTGGATGGAATGTTTGCACTGTTTGCCTGTTTAAATTAACTCGATCTCCTGTTAAGTCTCTTGCCAATTACTAATATGTATAGCAATATTAGGTAAATCGGTCGACTCACTAAGGAGATGCAAGAAATCCAAAATTTAGAAATTTCTTCCCACCCCTATCTGCTGATTACAAGTCCTCAGGGTATAAATAGAGTTTCTCTCATTAATCAAGCCTCTTGGAAAATAGGGAGAGGCAAACTTAATGATATTTCCCTATCTGATAAATCTACATCTCGTTACCATGCAATGCTTCAAACCTTTGGTAAGGAATATTTGCTAATTGATTTAGGAAGTCAAAATGGTTCATTTATCAATTCGCAACGAGTTATTATTCCCATAAATCTAAAAGGAGGCGATCGCATTGCCATTGGGAATACTTACATTGACTTTTTTTGTCCAGAAGCCGACTCTAGTAAGCCGCAAGATACTACCACCAGCACAGTTGACACTGAAATGCTGCATAAGCGCCGTCTAATTACAGTCCTTGTTGTCGACATTCGTAATTTTACTCGCCTTACTCAACAGCTTGATGAAAAGGTTCTTTCCCAAATGATTGGTACTTGGTTCTCCCAAGCTGGAGAGATTATTTCCAATTACGGTAGTTGGGTAGATAAATACATCGGGGATGCAGTGATGTCAGTATGGATTCATAATTCCGAGGATAATAGCAGATCTACCGATCAACAAATGCTCCAAACCTTCTGTGCCCTGCGTGAGCTATTTATTATGACCGATCTCCTTAACCAAAAATTTAAGCTGCCATTTCCTCTACGCGTAGGGGCAGGAGTGAATACTGGGTTTGCCATGGTTGGACAAATGGGAACTAGCACTCGTCCTGACTATACTGCCCTTGGTGACACCGTAAATGCCGCTTTTAGACTGGAATCCGTAACTAAAGAAATTAATGTTGATATTGCCTTGGGTAAACAAACCTATCAATGTATTCCTAATGCTCAGTTACTTCTACCTTTTAAGCAACATCTAGTTAATCTTAAAGGCTACGATCGCCGTATTACAACCTACGCAGGTAACCTTGCCGATTTAGAAAATTTCCTCAACAATGTTATTCTTTAGTCACATAAGAAGCCCAACTTTTACTCTTTGATTAAAGATAAGTTCCCGCAGCTCCAGAATGTAAATGTTATGAAGATCAAAGGCAATTAAGCTTTTTCTGAGAAATTCATCAAAATTTGTCTATTATTCAAATAAGCACTTAATAAATTTTAATTATGGTTGCTCTTCTAGAAATTCTTATAAATATATAACTTTTAGCAATTAAGTAATTTGAAAGGTAATTTATATTCAAAGATATGATCTGTGGTAATTCCAAAGTAGAAATTAACCTTACGGTTATACTTAACTAAGCTACGATGAGCTATCTAATCGGTAATCAATGTTCTTGGACTCTCTGAATTTATGGTAATTTTCTACGTGAAGAGTTTAATAAGTAATCAATTTATCATTTTGAGACTTGTTCTCTCCACTTCTAGCTTTTGCAGAAAAATTATTTTATTATTTGGGTTAGGAGCTTAATGTTCAATAAGCTTACTAAGTCAAAAAAGCTTACTCCCGAATTAGTAAAAATTCTTACTAATACATGTTGGTTATTTGCTGACAGAATCCTGCGTATGGGCATCGGCTTATTTGTGGGAGTTTGGGTAGCTCGATATTTGGGAGTTCAGCAGTTTGGAGTTTTTAATTATGCGATCGCTTTCGTAGCCCTATTTAGTACCCTTGCCAATCTGGGCTTAGACAGTATAGTAATTCGTTATATTATCAGCGATCCAGAGAATAGAGAGCAAATATTGGCTACATCTTTCTGGATGAAGCTATGGGCTGGATTTTTGTGTGTATTGTTGACAGTCGGAGCAATTTTTATCCTACGTCATGATGACAACTTAACCATTATGATTGTGGCTATCTTATCCTTTGCAGGAGTTGTTCAAGCATTTAATACTATTGATATTTATTTTCAATCCCAAGTTCAATCTAAATACACTGTAGTCGCTCAAAACTCAGCATTTATCATTGCTGCTCTACTAAAAATCATCCTGATTAGTATTCACGCTCCATTAGTGGCTTTTGCCTGGGTGACCCTTTTAGAGGTCTGCTTAGGAGTCCTTGGATTGATAGTTATCTATAAAAATAAAGGCTATTCAATGCCTTTCCAGCGTTTAAACTTTCCACTTGCGAAAAATCTACTCAAGGAAAGTTATCCTCTCATACTTGCTGGTTTCAGTATTATGATTTACATGAGAATCGATCAAATTATGCTTGGAGAAATAGCTGGGGATAAGGCTGTAGGTGTATATTCAGCTGCAACTCGTATTTCTGAAGTCTGGTATTTTATCCCAACAGCTATTACTTCTTCGGTTACTCCCTCAATTTTTGCAGCTAAAGAAATAAGTAAAGAACTCTATTATCAGCGCATAGAAAAGCTACTTAGGTTGGTGTCGGTCATTTCTATTGCAGTTGCTCTACCAATGTCTTTTATGTCTGGACCATTAATCACGGAGTTGTTTGGCAAAGGTTTTGTTGAAGCTGGAAAGATATTAGCGATACATATTTGGACTTCTGTCTTTGTATTTATGGGGGTAGCTACATCACCTTGGTTTATAGCCGAAGGCTTAACAAAGTTGACTTTCCGTAGAACTGTTATTGGAGCAGGTATAAATATTATCTTAAATTTTATTTTAATTCCTAGCTATGGTGGCGTAGGTGCAGCTATAGCTACTGTAGTTTCTCAAGCATTTGCTTCTTTTCTAAGTAATGCGTCTGATCCAAAAACTCGAGATTTGTTTCAACTACAAGCTAAGTCTCTTATCCCCTTTAAAGTGTAAACTACGCTTGTTTTAATTTCATAACCATCATGAAAACTCCAGTTGTTTTAATTATATTCAATCGTCCTGATACAACCGCCAGAGTATTTGAGGCGATTCGGCAAGCCCGACCCCTAAAACTTTTAATTGTTGCAGATGGAGCAAGAATTGATCGCACAGGTGAAGCAGAAAAATGCCAACAAGCTCGAGATATCTGCGATCGTATTGATTGGGATTGTGAAGTTTTAAAAAATTACTCAGATATTAACTTGGGGTGTGGTGTAAGGGTATCAACAGGAATTAGTTGGGTATTTGAAAATGTAGAGGAAGCAATCATACTTGAAGATGATTGTTTGCCTCATCCCACCTTTTTTAAATATTGTGAGGAGTTATTAATCAAATATCGTGACGATGAGAGAATAATGCATATAACTGGCACAAATCCATTGGTAGAGTCAAGTTCTAATACTCACAGTTATTGTTTCTCTCACTTCGCGGGAATATGGGGATGGGCATCATGGCGAAGAGCTTGGAAATTCTATAGTTATGAGATGAAACTTTTACCACAAGCCCTAGAAGCTAAATTTCTAAGTAGCATTTTCCTTGAACCGAATAACTGTCTTTATTGGGAAAATGTATACACAAAAATTTTCAATGACCCTATTAAAATCTCTTGGGATTATCAATGGCTATTTACACGTTGGAGCCAAAATGGACTTGGAATAATTCCTGCAGTTAATCTAGTCTCTAACATTGGTTTTGGGATAGATGCTACTCACACTTTTGGGAATTCTCCTCTGGCTGAACTTGATATGAAAGAGTTAGGGTTTCCCTTAAAACATCCTTCATGCATAGTAAGAGATATTGAGTTTGATAATATTGTTAATAGTAAATTTTTTAACCAAAGCTTATTTAGGCGTATTAAATTAAAATTAGATACTATAATTTCTACTTAGATACAGGATCAAAAAATTATGACTGTAAACTTAGCTAGGCGACTAGCAAATAAGCTAGCTAAGATACGATCAATCTTAAATAATATTATTTTTTTAAAAGGTTACAATCGAAAATATCAACTAATAGCTGGAGCGAACTCTAGGTTTACTTCTAATGTTAAAGTTTATAATCATTTAAATGATCCTAAATTGATTAGGATTGGAAATGGTGTATTCATTGAGGACACTTTAGGACTCTTGTAAAAATAAGTTGCTTAGAGAAAAGCCTGAAATAACTACCCAGTATCTTTGAGTTTATTTTGGTGATTAAGCTAGTAAATCGTGGTTAAAAGAAATTAATGAATACTTTCATTTTATTCTCTAAAATACTTTCCAAAGGTGCCAATTTTTTAGAGCGGCTATCCCCTATGGATGAGAGATTTAATGCCAAGCTTACTCCAACTACTAAGATACTCCCCACTGCAGTAATTGATAATCTCTCAGGCAAAAAAGAATTAATTTCTGTGGGGGCTGACTCAGTAATCTTGGGACAACTGCTGATTTTTGCTCACGATGGAGCGATCAGTATTGGCAAAGATTGTTACATTGGAGCAGGATCGAGAATTTGGTCGTCTATTTCTATTGAGATCGGCGATCGCGTATTAATTTCTCACGGAGTTAATATACATGATACAAACTCTCATTCACTTGACCCAGTTCTAAGACATCAACAATTCAAAGCAATTATAACCACTGGGCATCCCATTGATGATATATATGACATTGAATCAAAACCAATATCAATTGCTTCAGATGTTTGGATTGGCTTTAATGCATCCATTCTAAAAGGGGTTACAATTGGACAGGGAGCAATCGTCGCAGCTTGCGCACTAGTTACGCATGATGTCCCACCATGGACTGTTGTGGCAGGCAATCCTGCGAAGGTAATTCGAGAATTGGTTCCATTCAAAAAAGATTAAAAGTAAATTTTTAATGAACATCAAAAAAAGTGTGATCGCCAAATCTATCAATTTATATTTTTATAATCAAACTGGTCGTAAACCTTGGACTAAGGGTTATGAAGTCCATAAAGAAGAGGTTATCAAGACATCCATTAATAATCTAGGGTTCCTACAAAAAATTCAAAATCATGCTGAATTACCTAAAAGTTATGGCGAGTTTGTCGATGAACGAGTTGTAGAATATCCTTGGTTTATTGCTAATATCGATCCTAGTGCAGGAA
>JBBQHY010000068.1:0-9012 GCA_038324415.1 Pseudanabaenales cyanobacterium
GGTGATGAAATATAAAGACAAAACCCAAAAGCTCACTATCGATCTGCAACCTGGACTGCAAAACCTAAATGGCAAACAGGCTGAAGGATTTATTAGATACCGCAATGATAGTAATGGAGATATTGGCAGAATTAAACGTCAACAAATAATGCTTCAAGCAATAAAAGCCAAAATTACCAGTCCTTTAATTCTTCTAAGATTACCTGAATTGATTCCCGTCATTCAAAAGCATATCAATACAAATTTAACTGCTGAAGAAATACAGGCGATCGCTATTTTTAGTATTAGTCTTAAATCCGAACAAATTAACTCAAAGTCTTTAGGTGGTATTCCCAGCGAACCCTACGAATTTGATGGTTTATATTGGTTGGTGGATGAAAATGATGTAAATCAAGCAATTGCAGGTAAGTTCTTTTAAGGCAATTAACTATACCTTGGGAGTATCAAACAGATATCTTGATCTGTACCTGTAGATTTTGAGCTTATAAAAATTAATTATGTCTCCCGATCAAGAACGTTCCCCACGAAATAGAACAATTACTCTGAGTAGTGAAGAGCAAAGTAAGTATAAAGAAAGACTCTTACAAATTGATAAACCTGTGAAGTTATCAGAAGTCATTAACTCCACAATTCATCAAGATTTGCTTCAGGTTATAGACTTTCTGCCGTCCCAATCAGTTGATTTGTTATTTATAGATCCACCTTACAATCTCACCAAAGTCTTTAACTCTAGTAGTTTTAGGAAAATGGACTTAGATACCTATACTGATTGGCTGAATATCTGTTTTGAAAAATTAAGCTTGCTCTTAAAGCCCACTGCCTCAATTTATATCTGTTCAGATTGGCAGTCTTCACCTGCAGTTTTCGAGGTAATCAAAGATCGGTTTCACGTGCGTAATCGCATCACATGGGAACGGGAAAAAGGGCGGGGAGCCAGTAAAAATTGGAAAAATTCCTCTGAGGATATTTGGTTTTGTACAGTTTCCGATCAATATAAATTTAATGTCGATGCAGTGAAACTCAAGCGCAAAGTTATGGCTCCCTACAAGGTGAATGGTTCTCCTAAGGACTGGGAAATTACTACCGAAGGCAACTATCGCCTGACTTATCCCTCGAATCTTTGGACAGATTTAACTATTCCCTTTTGGTCAATGCCAGAGAATACCGATCATCCCACCCAAAAACCAGAGAAATTAGTGGCAAAAGCGATCCTTGCCAGTACCAGTCTCGGAGATGTGGTTTTCGATCCTTTTCTTGGTTCAGGAACGACATCTGTGGTTGCCAAGAAGTTAGGTAGGCAATATTTTGGAGTAGAGCTTGATGAAATGTATGCTTGTTTAGCTGAAAAACGTTTAGAAATTGCGGAGACCGAGCCTGCAATTCAGGGCTATTCGGGTGGAGTATTTTGGGAAAGAAATACCCTGAGTGTAAAGGATCGCTCTTATTAAATTTAGGCGCTTAAATTTAGCCGCCGCTAATCTTTGCCCTATAGCCGAGCTTAAGTAAAATTTGGAGAATTTTTTGAGAGTGATCGCCTTGAATTTCGATTTCACTATCTCGATCGCTAATAGTTTTAATAGTTCCTCCTGCTCCACATTGATTTTTAAGCTGCTTTAATAGGGATTCTAAAGCCACCTGTTGCGCTTGCAAGCCCGTGATCACAGTTACGGTTTTACCCTTACGTCCTTTCCGCGATGCTTGAATTCGAGGATTTTGCTCTTCAGGCGATCGCTGGGTAATTTCGTTGGGTCGCTCTAGGGCGTTGTGGTTACTGCCAAACTCTTGGTAAATTAGGCGATTTTGTCCAGACATAGTTGCAATTCAGGTTCTCGAAGTTAAGTATTTATATTAAGACTCAGGCTCTAAAATACGGTCATATCCCCGAGCATTAGTAAAAAATCGACTAATGCCAATAAGATTGAAAATGTTACCTAATCTCTTTTATATGACTGTAAAGGATAATTTTAGCTCAGAAGCCACGCGATCGCTCTATCCCGCCTTGGCAAATAAGACCTACTTTAACTATGGAGGGCAGGGAGTATTATCTCAACAGGTATTAGCAAAGATTTCTGAAAATTTTGCCTATATTGAAGCCATTGGTTCTTTTTCCATTGCTGCAAATAAGTGGATTATCGAAGAGACTAACTTACTCAAAGCGGCGATCGCGTCAGAATTTAAGGTTGCGCCTGAAACTATTGCCCTCACTGAGAATACAACCCATGGCTGTAATATTGCTTTGTGGAGTTTTAATTGGCAACAGGGCGATCACTTACTAATTTCTGATTGTGAGCATCCTAGTATTTTGGCGATCGCTAAGTCTCTCCAATCTCGGTATGGCATAGAAATTGATTACTTTCCCTTGTTTGCGAATGCCGAGGATAGCCTAGCCATAGAGACGATTCAGCAACACCTCAAACCTCAAACTCGGATGATCATGTTTAGTCATGTCTGCTGGAATACTGGACAGGTGATACCTTTAGCCGAAGTTGTGCAGATTTGTCATAGTCAAAATGTTTTAGTGGCGATCGATGCCGCTCAGTCGGTTGGAGTTTTACCTCTAGATTTAGGGGCTTTGGGAGTGGATTTTTATGCTTTTACTGGTCATAAATGGTGGAATGGAGCCTTGGGAGTGGGTGGATTGTATATTAATCCTGAAATCTTAGCCAGTCTAGAACCGACCTTTGCGGGCTGGAGAAGCTTAGAATATAACTCTCCAGAAATTAAATGGCGACTTGATGCCCAAAAGTTTGAAGTGGCAACCTCAACCTATCCACTCTATGGGGCTTTGAGAGAAGCGATCGCCCAAGCGAATTCTAGGGGAAATCAAACTGAAAGATATATTAGAATTTGCGAACTCAGTCAGTATCTGTGGCAAGCCTTACAGGGTATTTCCAACATCACTTGTATTAAAAATCAGCCTCCTGCTTGTGGATTGGTTAGCTTTAAGATCGCCAATAAATCCCATAATCAAGTTTCCCAATCTCTAGAGATAAATCATAAGATTTTAGTGCGATCAATTCCTACTCCAGATTGTTTAAGGGTTTCGCTCCACTACCTCAACACCATTGATGAGATTAATGTTTTAGTTGCAGCCTTAAAAGCTTTTTAAACTAAAAACTCCTTTCTCTAAAAATATTTGAAACCCATGACCGATAATCTCTCCATAGTATGGCATCGACGGGATCTACGCCTACAAGATAATCCCGCCCTAACCGCAGCCATAACCGCAAATACTGCCACGGTGGGAATATTTATATTTGATCCTAATATTCTTAAAAGCCCAGAAACTGGTGGCGGCAAAGTTGAATTTATGCTTTGCTGCTTAAAAGAATTACAAAATAACTATCAAGAATTAGGCAGCGACCTTTTATTTTTCTATGGCGAGCCTGTGGAAGTTTTGATGAAATTAGTGCAACTGCTAAAGCCCCAAAGATTATTTTTCAATCAGGATGTTGAGCCTTTAGCTATCCAACGAGATCAGGCTGTAATTCAAAATTTATCAGCACTTGGGGTTGAAGTTAAAGGCTTTTTAGATATTGCCTTAATTGCTCCGCAAGCGATCGCCACCAAATCATCAAACGAACCCTATAAAGTCTATAGTCCTTTCTGGAAAAACTGGATCACTCATCCTAAGCCATCCCCATTACCCAAACCTCAAAAACTTGTAGGCTTAAAAAACTGGGAAGGCATTTCCAATATCCCTTTACCCACCTTAGCTGAATTAGGATTTAGCCATAACCAAACCATTCCTTTAGCTGGAGAAGCGATCGCCCAAGAACTTCTAAGCGCATTCTGCAATTCTCAAAAACTGCATAACTACCAAAAATCAAGGAATTTTCCAGCGATCAATGGCACCTCTAAGCTCAGTCCACACCTGCGATTTGGCACCATTGGCATCCGAGACTGCTGGGCAGCAACAGTTGATGCTGAGGCTGATATTTCTGAAGATAATGAGCAGGCTTTAGAGGGAATTAAAACTTGGCGACAGGAACTGGCATGGCGAGAATTTTACCAGCACGTCCTTTTTCATTTCCCCCAACTTAGTACATCCGCCTATCGTCCCCAAATGCAACGCTTTACTTGGGATCAAAATCCCGAATACTTGGCATCATGGTGTGCAGGGTTAACTGGCTATCCCATTGTCGATGCTGGTATGCGGCAGTTAAATCAAACGGGATGGATGCATAATCGCTGTCGGATGATTGTGGCAAGCTTTCTGACTAAGGATTTAATTCTCAACTGGCAATTGGGAGAACTATATTTTATGCAGCAATTAATAGATGGCGACTTATCCGCTAACAATGGTGGCTGGCAATGGAGTGCTTCTAGTGGCATGGATCCTCAACCCCTCAGGATTTTCAATCCCAGTTCTCAGGCACTTAAATTTGATGCCAAAGGTGAATATATTCGTAAATGGCTACCCGAACTCCAAGGCTTAACCACCGCCGAACTCCTAAGCGGTAATATCTCTCAGCATCAACTACAAAAGCGTAACTATCCTTTACCTATAGTTGATCACTCAATTCAACAGCGAAAATTCAAAGAACGCTATCAACTTTGCAAATAATTATGCAAATAATACCTGAAACTCAATTTACAGAATAATCTAAAAAAATTGATAGAAGATGGGGCTTGTATAATCTTCACAACCAAGTAGAATTACACCAACACTTCTAGCCTAATATTGCTAACTTCAGCCATGCTCAAAAGTATCATCACCAAGATAGTTACGACCTTTTTAGGCATAATCACCTGCTTTTGGGTTGTAGCCTGTCAACCAGAAACCCCCACAACCCCATCGGCATCAACTCAAGCTTCAGACCAGCTAAGGTTGGGAATAGTTCTGCCCGCCACTGGAGACTTAGCAGCGATCGGAGCGCCAATGGTTAAAGGTATTGACTTTCTAATCAGTACAGTTAATGACTGTGGGGGAGTTCTAGGAAAACCGATTCAAGTTTTCAAAGAAGACGATCGCACAGAACCAACCGCAGGGGCTGAGGCCGTCACCAAATTAGTTCAAGTCGATAAAGTTGGAGCGATCGTCGGGTCTTTTGCTAGTAGCGTTTCCACCGCAGGAATTGCCGTAGCTGCCCCCAATAAAGTTGTAATGATTTCTCCAGGCAGTACCAGCCCAGTATTTACAGAAAGAGCTAAAAACGGCGATTTTAATGGTTATTGGTATCGTACAGCTCCACCCGACACATATCAGGCTGCGGCTTTAGCTAACTTGGCATACAAAAAAGGATTTCGTAATGTCTCAACTGTTGTCATAAATAATGATTATGGTGTCGGTTTTGAAAAAGTATTCGTTGCAAAATTCAAAGAGTTAGGTGGAAAAATCTTAAACGAATCAAAGCCTACACGCTACGATCCTAAAGCAACCACCTTTGAAGCCGAAGCTAGAAGTGCCTTTGGCGGAAAACCTGATGCTGTAGCCGCAGTTCTCTATCCTGAAACTGGAGCGCCACTAATCAAAGCAGCTTATGAACAAGGACTAACCGAAGGAGTAACGATCATGTTAACGGATGGTGTCCAAACTGAAGACTTTCCCAAAGCGATCGGTAAATCTGCTGACGGCAAACTGATCCTAGAAGGAGCTATAGGTACCGTCCCTGGGGCTAGTGGCAAATCCCTTGATACTTTTACTCAGGCTTTTAAGGCAAAAACTGAAGAATCAATTGGAGCGTTTGTTCCGCACTCCTATGACGCTGCCGCACTAGTTGCCATTGCTGCGGAGTCAGCTAAAAGTGGCTCGGGTGAGGCGATCAAGTCTAAAATTCGTGAAGTTGCTAATCCACCTGGTACCGAAGTTACGGATGTGTGCGAAGCTTTAAAACTAGTAAAAGCTGGTACAGAAATTAATTATCAAGGTGCTAGTGGTAACGTTGATCTTGATGAATTGGGAGATGTCAAAGGTAGTTATGATGTATGGACAGTGGAATCAACAGGTAAAATCAAAGTAATAGATAAAGTATCCCCATAAAAGGTATGACACTAGACATTCAAGCGGCACCATCAGGGGATGCAGTGCCATATTTACCCTACTACTTCAACAAAAGAAGGGAACTACAGCAAGCCCTTCCCTATGCTATAAGCCTGTATCGAGTTGGAAGCCTACAGGGAGAGAGGCAAGTAGAAGGATCTACTGCCGTTCCATTTTCAGCTTTTTGGAAAGTTTCAACCCTACCTATTGATCCAATCATTTGTACGGTTATATTCACCAATGAAGTAAATGAAGAGTACAAGTATGAGATTGAACTACTTAATCATCAGCTTGTAGAATATTTAAGTGATGTAATTATCCGAGATCGAGAAACCCAGGTGGTTGATTTTTCTCAAGCTCTCTATGCCCAATTATTTAGGCTAAAATTTGATGCGTTTGATGGCAATTAATGTATAATCCTGAGCTTAACAGGCATCTATTAAAACCATAATTATAACCGAGAGATGAATACAGTGTCCTACACTACTACCAAAAGATCTGAAAGACAAAAGCAAATAGTTAACCTTGATCCATTAATTTTAAAAGCAGCGAGGCAAGTATATAGGCTCTATGTAGAGTCTTATCCTGATTTGCCAACTCCCTATGGTGTAGCCATTAATCGGGGAAGTATGACAGGTAAGCTCATATACTCACATCCAATCCTTTTACCTACAGAAAGCTTTGTCCCAATAGAAGTGATTGAATCAGGTGATTATCAATAATATCTATCTCAACTCATGAGTCGATTATTTTATTGTTATACTTTTATCGTCTATAGTTTCGCCTATATTTTATTGTCGACTGGTTCTGTCAATGCTGAAAATTTGCGTGGATGTCCAGTTTCTTTCCCAGATTTAGCAGATGAACTTACCAAAAATCTGCCAGACTATCTAAATCGAACTTATACAAGGGTAGGGATTAACCGTCACGCTCTTGTTGCTAGCCTACCTGAGACTAGTATATTGCCTATTTCTTCTATTGATAGAGATCTTAGTTCTCCTAACCAAATTTTTGTGTCTATTTTAAGTGGCAAGATTGGACAACCGAAGAATCAAACTCAACCTTATTGGCTCTTTATTTCTAGGACTAATAATGGGTGGCATCTGGCAATGGCCTTTACTAGAATTGGTAATTCTGCGATCATCGATGTCAGTGATGGGGCGATCGCTGATGCTACAAACACGTGGCTAAGGGATCGTTGTCATTAGATCGAGATAAACAATTAGTGTTAATATCTAGGTACAAATTAGCCAATCTGCAATTATTAAGTTCATGAGTAAAGTATATGAATGGTTTGATGAACGCCTAGAAATAGGTGCTCTAGCCGAAGATATTACTAGTAAATATGTTCCTCCTCACGTCAATATCTTCTATTGTTTAGGTGGTATCACCCTTACCTGCTTTTTGATTCAGTTTGCTACAGGGTTTGCCATGACCTTCAACTATAAACCAACTGTAGAAGAAGCATTTGATTCAGTTCGCTACATCATGACCGAAGTTAACTTTGGTTGGTTAATCCGTTCTATTCATCGTTGGTCTGCCAGCATGATGGTGTTGATGATGATTTTACATACCTTCCGTGTATATCTCACTGGCGGATTTAAGAAACCTCGTGAGCTTACATGGGTCACAGGCGTAATTCTCGCAGTGATCACGGTCTCTTTTGGCGTAACTGGTTATTCTCTCCCTTGGGATCAAATTGGTTACTGGGCAGTCAAAATCGTTTCTGGGGTGCCAGAAGCAATTCCTGTAGTTGGGGGTGTCTTGACTGAACTACTCAGAGGCGGTGCCAGTGTTGGACAAGGCACATTAACTCGCTACTATAGCTTGCATACTTTTGTGCTTCCCTGGTTGATTGCTGTGTTCATGTTGCTACACTTTTTGATGATTCGTAAGCAAGGAATTTCTGGTCCTTTGTAAGCCTTAATTTAATTCAAATAGAGAGTTTTTATGTCAAAAATTGAAAAAATGCCCGATTTAACTGATCCAATTCTTTTAGCTAAATTAGCTAAGAATATGGGGCATAACTACTACGGTGAACCAGCTTGGCCCAATGACTTGCTGTATATGTTCCCTGTCGTAATTACTGGTTCGATCGCTTTATGTGTTGGTTTAGCAGTTCTTGATCCTGCGATGATTGGTGAGCCTGCAAATCCTTTTGCTACTCCCTTGGAAATTTTACCTGAATGGTATTTATATCCTGTATTCCAAATTTTGCGGACTGTCCCTAATAAACTTTTAGGGGTATTTTTAATGGCTGCCGTACCCCTAGGTTTATTGGTTATACCGTTCATCGAAAATGTAAATAAGTTCCAAAACCCTTTCCGTCGTCCTGTGGCAATGGCTGTATTTCTGTTTGGTACTGCCTTCACTCTCTACCTTGGTATCGGCGCTACTCTTCCTATTGATAAGTCGTTAACCCTTGGATTATTCTAAGATTAAAATCTAAAAATAAATAACACTTTACTTAGGGAAGATTAATTGAATTAGTCTTCTTTTTTATTTTTTATAATGTTAATGTCTAAATCCGTGAATGGGATAACTGATCTAGCCTTATTTTTATGGGGTATTCTTGATTACCATCGTAAATGAATATTTTTACTTATGTTTAAGTCCAATCCGCAGCATATTACTTATCCTCGGGTCAGCGTGATCGGAGCAGGCAACGTTGGTAGTACTTTGGCACAACGGATTGTTGAAAAGAACCTAGCAGATGTGATTTTAGTGGATGTAATTGCGAGTAGAGCTCAGGGTGTAGCTTTAGATTTAATGCAAGCAGGTGCCTTAGAACATCACGATCGCCAAGTTATTGGTACTGATGATTATACCTATACCAAAGATTCAGAAGTAATTGTAATTACGGCGGGACTTCCGCGCAAAGATGGCATGAGTCGGGATGACCTTCTCAAAATTAATGCCCAAATTGTAACTGAGGTAACTCTTAAGGCGATCGCTCATTCTCCCAATGCTGTAATCATCGTTGTCACTAATCCTTTAGACGTGATGACATATTTAGCATGGAAAGTCAG
>JBBQHY010000069.1:0-8978 GCA_038324415.1 Pseudanabaenales cyanobacterium
GAGGGGATATCAAGATCCTAAAACCCTTACACGGCGAATCGCTAAAATGCAGGCATGGTTGGATAATCCTGTACTTTTAGAAGCTGACTCTGATGCTGAGTATGCGGCGGTAATTGAAATCAATCTGAATGAAATCAAAGAACCTATTGTCGCCGCTCCCAATGATCCTGATAATGTCAAATTACTTTCAGAAGTAGCTGGCGATCCAGTGCAGGAAGTATTCATTGGTTCATGTATGACTAATATCGGACATTATCGTGCCGCCGCTAAGGTACTAGAAAACGAACCTCCCGCCAGTGTCAGATTATGGATTTGTCCGCCCACACGGATGGATGAATATCAACTTAAACAAGAAGGAGTTTATAGCACCTTTGGTTTAGCAGGCGCCAGAACCGAAATGCCAGGTTGCTCTCTGTGTATGGGTAATCAGGCACGGGTTGGCGATAATACTACGGTGTTTTCCACTTCGACTCGCAACTTTAATAACCGCATGGGTAAGGGAGCTAGGGTCTATTTGGGTTCAGCCGAATTAGCTGCGGTCTGTTCACTTTTGGGTCGTATTCCCACTGTAGAAGAATATTCACAAATTGCTACTAAGAAGATTAATCCCTTTGCCAATGACCTTTATCGTTACCTTAATTTTGACCAGATTGAAGGCTTTTTAGAAGAAGGCAGAATTATCCCTTTAGATCAAATGCCTAGAATTGAGGATATTTTGGGGATGCCAGTAAAGGCTTAATAGTACATAGATGGGGCGATCGCCTATCCGAGCATCAAACTCAGATTTAATCAAGCTTAAAGTTAGTGTAAATTTGTGGAGCGATCGTAATTATTTAAAAAACTTAAGTATTCATTACTACTGCAACTTTTTTAGTTACTCCCTTCCCAGTCAAAGATTAGTCTTTTGGGGCTGTGGGGGCTGCGCCCCCACGAAGGGGCTTTGCCCCTTAACCCCCATTAAACTGAGTATATTTCTATGGTGGCAATGGAGTATTACCGATTTAAATTTACTAGAAATTACAATCAAACCTACCACAAATAGAAAGATAGAAAAATGAAAACCAATATGGGAACCTCGCCCTGCGAACCTCTTTCGTGGCTGGCTTGAAACCAAAGTGCTGTAATTCTAAAAATTTGACGATACAACCTTGCTTACTGTGATTTGTAGGACTATGACTGCACTATGGAATATTCCAAATTGCGATCATTAATAATAAAAAATGGATAAAAAAAGGAGTACAAGAAAACTATCCACATACTCCTATTCCAAAAGTTTAATTCTTGAAATCAATAGCTAGAGATTTAAGCTAACCATTCGGGAATTGCTTCCTCTTTGGTATTAGTTCGGCGCTCAAGGGTTTGGCGTTCAAATCTCATATGAATAGAGCGATTTTGTTCGCCATCCGCAGCTAAAGCAAAAATGGGATAGTCAATAATTCCATCTTGAAAAGACATATGATGACGGAAAGTACCATCAGAATTAAGCTTAATGGGACGACCAGCAATGGTTACAGAAGCATCAGGTTCGGTGGCACCATAGACAATTAACTCCGCATCCGCGACCAACCAGAACTGGCGAGGGCGAATTCCCATCCCTACCCCAGACATTCCCATCCCAGATAAGCCTACCCCAGACATTCCTGACCCACTCCACATTCCCACTCCTGATGGGAAAACCAAGGTACTTAGGGATTCAAATACCATACCTGTGCCAGACTGTTGCATAGAGCCATAAAGAGAACCAGCAACTCGTTGCTCTTCTACACCTTGGGCTAGGTTAAACATCTCGTCATGGATTGGCGTACTATCTGGATCTTTTTGGCTAGAACCATTTGATAGTCTGACTGTTGCGGCTTTTTGCTCAGGGGTACTCAGTGTAAAAAAGCTCTCCCCCATTAGGTTTTGTTCCCAAGGCACGGTGATGAAATGGTCTTCGATCCAATCGGATGGGTAGGCGGGAGGAATATTGACGGGAACCGAACGAGAAAGTACGAGCCAGCGACCATCTGTACATCTGTAGCCTATTTCCACAGTGTAACTGCGATCGCTCACAGGCACTGGTAAATACCATTCTCTAGCTAGTTCATCACAGGGATATTCTTGAATGCTATGGGGATATTGATAGTCTAGGTTCAGATCTGTGGAATCATACAAGCGCAAAGCCAATTGTTGTCCACCTTGTAGGCGTTTTTCTTCTTTTTCAGAGTTGGGTATATCCCAATAAACATAAGCCCACAGTGGGTCACGGGGTAAAAGCACGATTCTACTCTCGCCATAACCTTCAGGAATATCTCGTTCGGCAATGGCAATGGTGTGGGGAACTTCTTCTTCACCTAAGTCAAACTTAGTAGCTTCAACGATTTCCTTTGCATCTGTCATATTTTTATCTAAATTACGGTTTAAGCGATTAACACTCCCTGTACTTTCGGTTTGTGCAGTTTGAATTGCTTCTAAAAGCTGGGATTTACGCATTCGGCTGTAACGAAAAATCTCTAATTCGGCAGCGACCTTACGCAGTTGACGCAAAGTCATTTCTTCAACTGGTGGACGTTCTTTTGCCATTTTTACCTCTGCTGATAGGATTTGATCCCTGTGACTCAAAAATACAATGTTTATGTGAATTTAGGTATTGACTATATAGATATTAGACTAATGCCAAAGTTCCTTTTAGATAGAAGCTTAAGGAATCAACTTAATTTGATTTACAATTATTAAGCAATTACTTAACAATCCCATTCTCAACAAATTAATGGCGATCGTCAATGTTTTGGGGATCAAATTCAGATTTAGTTTCTAGCAATTTTAGCTGCTGTCTAGTCATAATTACTGATGGTCTAGCTACTGAATGATTTACCTAATCAAGAATCTAAGATTTTTCATAAGTGCAGCGATCGCTCGCATATCGATCCCCAACCTATTCCAAAATATCAAGAACTCATGACATTATTAAAAGTTTTGAGAGATGTAGTCATAATCTCCTAAGATCAGAACTGAAAAAACATAAAAATTTATGATCAAAAATTTAACTCCATTTTTAGCACCATTTTTAGCACCATTTTTTTTAGGGCTAACTCAACGCTTGGTGGCGATCGCCATGATCGCAGTAATTATTTTGGTTGGGAGTAATGCTGAGGCAGCTTTGATTGGATCGGGTGAAAAAGTTACGACAAATAAGGAAATCCTTGAGCGAGCAGCAGCAGGGATAAAAGGCAATTATGTAGAAGATACTAAAGCTGTTGTTGATAGCCTACGTTATGCAGTTGGATTAGACCCTAATGATCCCAAAAAATCTGAGGCTCAAACCGATGCCCGCTTTAAGATTAATTCCTATGCCTCCCGTTATCGTCGTGATTCCGAAAAATTGGGCTTGACTTCTTTTACAACTTTGCGGACGGCTTTGAATGCTCTTGCTAGCTATTACAACGGCACTACTAAGCGTTCTGTGCCTCCTAAAGTTCGCGATCGCGTGATTTTAGAACTAGACCGAGTAGATCAAGCTTTAGCGCAGGGTCGTTAAACTTTCTTAAAAATTGGCCACTAGAGCATGGGGCTAATCTCTACTTTTTTATGCCCCGACTTATTACTTCCAAACTTTAGCTCATAACCTAATTGATGAAGCATTTCCCGTAATAGGGGCAAACTCAAACCGAGAACATTGGTATGGCAGCCTTCTAAGCCTTTAATTAAAAATCCTCCCAAGCCTTCTAGTGTGCAACATCCAGCACAGTTTAGGGGTTCACCCGTATCAATATAGCTATGAATTTCGGCATCGGTAGCATGGGCAAAATGCACAGTGGTTATACCATAGCGAGTTAGGATGCGGTGATTTTTTGTATCAATGAGGCAATGTCCTGTATAAAGTTCGCCTTTGTTTCCTCGCATTTTGTCCCACATGGCGATCGCCCGTTCTCTAGTAATTGGTTTACCAAAAATTTCTCCATCTACGACCATCACAGAGTCACAACCTAAAATTAGAGCCTGTTGAGTCTCAAATCGATCTTGCACAGCTTCAGCCTTGCATTTTGCCAAAGTCTGCACTAGCTCAATTGGTTCAGTTGTCGTAATTTGCTCCTCATCAAAGTTACTAACCGCTATAAATGGATCGATACCAGCTTGAATGAGAATTGCTCTTCGGGCAGGAGACGCAGAGGCAAGGACAAATAGAGGTTCAGACATAGATAAAAATTTTAAGAGTAAATTTTCAGGGAATGGAGGCGATTGATCTCTAGCTCTGGGATTTTTATACCCGAACTATTACAGGGTTCTAGAGGAATCCGCACCAGTTCAATTTCGATGATTTTCTCATTAACTTCATCTTTACTAATTCCCAAATGGATATGAGCTTGATTCGGTAAAATTGGGGCGATCGCCGCTAGATTATCATCTTTATTCTTAAACATAATGGACTGAGATCCAATACTGGCGCGGGCTGAGAGTCGAATATTCTTAACTTTTAGACGCTTGGCATAGCCTTGGGCAGTAATCATTAGTAATTCTAGATCAAGGCTAGATAGAGGTACTACTCCCACTATGGTTTCAGAGTTCCTTAATCGTAGCGCCATCGTTCCCATTGCCGATCGCCCTAGACTTGAGACTTGAGATTCATCGGTATTCATTCTTAAAATTCTGCCTGTGGAAGTGGCGATCGCTATTTGTTGATCTAGCCCCAGAATCCCTCCCCAACAGAGTTGATCCTGTTCGCCTAGTTTGATCGTAACTAAACCTCTACCGCTAATTCCTGCTAATTCAGAAAGAGCTAACCGCTTGATTTTGGCTTCGGTTGTAACTAAAACTAAACTAGCTTCAGGTGCCAAAATAAACGAAGATACAACTGGTTCGGCGGATTCGGGTAAAAGTCTGACTAGGGGTACACGTTTGCCTTTGGGAATATCAGCGATCGCTACAGGAAAAGCTTTACCAGTATTAGTAAGGACGATTAAATCTTGATCGGTACTTGTGGCATAGTCCGCAATGATCGGGTCATCAGTTAATTGAGATGATTTAGTCGAGCTTTTACTTGATTTAGATTCTATGCGCTTGATATAACCCTTTTGGGTTAACTGCACGGTTACAGCTTCGGGGGCAGCTACTACCTTGGGTTCTGAAACTTGGGGAGTTATTGATTCTGCGCTATTGCTGATCCCATTTGCCATAATGCGGGTACGGCGTTCATTACCATGCTTCTTTTTAAGATGTCGCAGGTCTTTTTTAATATTTTTTAGTAACTCGCGGCGATCGCCCAGTAGGATCTCTAAGCTTGCAATCCGAGTTTTAAGTTCGGACAATTCAGTATGCAGTCCCTCCTGTTCCATTCCCGTGATCCGACGGAGCGGCATAGATAAAATAGCCTCGGCTTGGACTATGGAAAAGTTAAATTGCTCTTGCAACTCAAATTTAGCAACGGTGTTGCTCGAAGCAGATCTCAGTAAATTAATCAAAGCATCTAAGTTTTGGATCGCACTTACCAATCCATCTACCAAATGTAATCTTTGCTGTGCCTCTCCTAACTCGTGGCGATAGCGTCTGGTTAGAGTTTCTTCTCTGAAAACTAGAAATTCCTGTAAAAGTTGGCGCAAGGTTAGCTGTTTGGGCATCGAGCCGCAAAGTGCCAGCATACTCCCACCAAAGTTGGATTGGAGTGCTGTTTGTCGATAAAGCTGTTCTAAAACTCTATCGACCGTGGCATCTTTTTTTAATTCCATGACCACGCGCATTCCCGTGCGATCGCTTTCATCTCTAAGATCGTCAATTCCTTCCAGTTTGCCGTGATTTACTAATTCCGCAATTTTTTCAATCCATGCGGCTTTATTCACCTGATAGGGCAACTCGGTCACAATAATTGCTTGTTTAGGTCGCTTATTTTTACCAATAACTGTCTCCAAACAGTGCACGCCCCTGACCACAACGCTACCCCTGCCCGTGGTGTACAAGTCCCTGACTCCAGTATTTTCAACAATAATTCCGCCTGTCGGAAAATCGGGAGCAGGAATTAGCTCAAAGAGTTTTTCATCATCTAAATCTGGGCGATCGATTAAAGCAATCAATCCATCCACCACTTCAGAAAGATTATGAGGCGGAATATTGGTTGCCATCCCGACCGCAATCCCCGAAGAGCCATTCAGTAACAGCATCGGTAACTGGGCGGGCAAAACCGTTGGTTCTAATTGGGAACCATCAAAGTTTGGGATAAAATCAATTATGGCTTGGTTCACCTCACTTAGCAGCACTTCATTGCCAATCGGTGAGAGCCGACATTCGGTATATCGCATCGCTGCCGCAGGGTCATTATCCACAGAGCCAAAATTGCCGTGACCTGCCAACAACGGATACCGACTAGAAAAATCCTGAACTAAACGCACGAGGGCATCGTAAACCGACTGATCGCCGTGGGGATGATATTTACCCAACACGTCACCGACCACACGGGCAGATTTACGATAAGGGCGTTCGGGAACCAGACCCAATTCATGCATGGCAAAGATCACACGGCGGTGAACGGGTTTAAGCCCATCTCGCACATCTGGTAATGCCCGCCCCACAATCACACTCATGGCGTATTCCAAATAGGACTGCTGCATTTCCGTATGCAATGCCACACTGATTACCCGACCTTCTGCGGATTTACCTGATGGTTCTTCTGGTGGTGTCAAGAAATTTAACTGCTCGCCCCGATTTGTCATATAAAAAATGCTCGATCGCTCTCGATCGCTAAAAACGTACTAAAAGCCTATAGTAGCTGCGATCGCAAAGGTCAGAATACAATTTTCCTGATTTCGTAAAGGTTTACGCTTTATTTATCAGTATTTACCTATGACCAAAAGCCTTTACTACCTGATGATTTAAGCAAAACGTCCCAAATTAGAACCTCTCCTTGCCCTGTCCCTACGGCTAATCTCTGCCCCTTGGGATGCCACTTCAAGCAGGTAATTTCCGAGGTTATGTCTATGATTTGCACAGCGATCGCCCCTTTGGAAAGGCGAACCTTACCATCTGCCCCCCCTGAAGCTAAGACTTTGGTGCGAGGTTGAAACTCTAAGACATTTACAGTTCCTGAATCCTGATTAAATACCTCAGCTTGCCAACCATTATTGGGATTAGGATGGGGTTGCCAAATTGTGACTTCAGCGCCACTGGCAAGGGCAAAGATATTGCTATTTGTATGATCTGCCCAAGCGATCGCCTTGATTTTATTAGAGAATCCACTTAATTGAAACGGTGAAGGCGAAAACTTGCCATTTTTGGCATCTAAAAAAACTACAGTGTCATCCGCCGTGGCAATTGCTAAATATTTCCCTTCCTTATGCCAAGCGATCGCAGTAATAGCAGTGGATAACGGCAGAATGTAGGGGTCTTGATCCCAATCTAAGCCATTCCAGATTTTTATGCTCTGATAACCACCCACTGTCAGCCAATCGCCATGCCATGCCAAAGCTTGCACAGAAGAGTTTTCAAAGTTAACAGTCGTGACAATATATTGGGTTTCAACACTCCAAACCTGTACATATTTTCCCAAACTAAAGGCAACTTGCGATCGCTGCCAAGCTAAAAAATCAATCCAGAATTCACTCTTACCAAGACTGACAACTGTGGGATCTTCATTAGAGTTTGAAAAATCCCATAATTTAACTTCGCCTGCTTGTCCTGCTGCCCCTAACCAATTCCCAGAAAAACCCAAACAGTCTATAGATTCATTAGTTGGTGATTGCAGAACCTTTAGTTGCTTGCAATTAGGACTACATATCTGGACTTCGCCATTGGCAGTAGCGATCGCTAGATTATCAGATTCTCCGTGCCAAGCGATCGCTGTAATATAATCACTAAAACTTCCAGTCCAAACTGGTTTTGGCGATAGGATTCGGTTCTTAGGAAAATCTAGCATTTAATTCTTGAGCTAATTTTGGGGTGATCGCTAGGCAGTTAATAAAGCTTCAAGTTTACCTTGAGCATCTAAGTTATGAATAGCATCACACCCGCCAATATGCACATCATTGATAAAAATTTGAGGTACGGAGCGTTTGCCATCTAAACCCCTAGCTACCATAGCTTGACGGGCAACTTCGTCTCCATCAACTCCATACTCCATATATTCAACGCCCTTTTGATCCAAGAGTCTTTTAGCTCTAATACAAAACGGACATGTTTTCCAAGTGTAAATTTCAACCTTTAACATAAGCTACTGATAACTGAGTTTTTAGAATAAACTAGATACTACTTTCCCACTATAAGAATATAACTAATTAAAACAGGGTCAATGGGTAAAACCCTTCATGAGGCAGGGCTAATTCAAGAAAGCTACTCCCTTCCCAGTCAAAGATTAGTCTTTTGGGGATGTGGGGGCTGCGCCCCCATGAAGGGGCTTTGCCCCTTAACCCCATTTAAACTGTGTATATTTCTATGGTGGGAAGGGAGTATAGCAAGCAAAATAAGACAAAGGTAGCTCATAGATAGGTTTAGAATGATAATTTGAATTATAAAGAGTCAAAATAACCTAAAAATGAGTAGAAGTTTAATTAATTACCTAAAAGCAGCCACAGATCCACGAAAGGCAAAGGGTAGAGTAGATGAGCTTTGGCAAATTTTGTTAATTATTATCATAGGAATCATGAGTAGACAACATACCGATTATCTATTTTCTCGGTTTTAGAATTTCTTAAGATTGCATGTTTAAAGTAAATTACGATCAAACGTGCCACAGGTAGAAAAATAAAAACTAATATGGGGAACCTAGCCCTACAAACCTCTTTTGTGAAGGGGTTTAAAACTAAAGTATTTTAGCTACCATTTGTCCATCATATTCAAGATTTAGGTTAACCTAAACTTACATTTCTAGGAAGGCTATTGACATCCTCCCACGGCTAAAGCGCGTGGGATTCCTAAGACTCACGACTTAGGTTTCTGTTTCTTCCTATCACTAGGATTTCGCAACTGCCCTTTAGAGGTATCCCTATCAGGTCTTATGTTCGCTCCACAGACTGACA
>JBBQHY010000070.1:0-8948 GCA_038324415.1 Pseudanabaenales cyanobacterium
TACCTCTTGATATAAAATCCTAGCTATGGATTCTACATTCATGTCAATCTCTGCTTGGCTTTCAGGTGTCATGACTTCTCTCTTTTTTTGTCCGATTTTATGCCATTATCACACATCAGCAAAAGTGGGACGCTCCCGAAAAATGGACAGAGTTACTACGGCTACAAAAATCATATTGACATAGATGTGAAGCATAAATTGATTCGTAACTATGCAGTAACAGATGCATCAGTGCATGACAGTCAGGTTATGAATGAACTCCTTGACCCGCATAACACAAGCACAGAAGTGTATGGAGATAGTGCATATCGGTCAGAAGAGCAAGAGCGAGAATTAGTAGAGGCAGGATATCGGAGTAAAATCCACCATAAGGGCAAGCGGAATAAACCCCTTTCTAAACACAAGCAAAAAGTAAATAAGAATAGATCTAGAGTATGTATTTGGCAATCAAATGATGATGGGCGGGAAAATGATGCGATGCATCGGTAAGATTAGAGCAACAGCCCAGATTGGTTTACGAAATTTAGTTTACAACATGAATCGATTGGTATTTTTGAGCAAGCTAAAAGCTAAGACAACTTAGAACAAGGGATTGATCTTTCTACAAAGGGAAAATAAAGAAAATCCAAAGGTAAATTAAAAAAAGATAGAGAATTTTACCCAAAAGTCTCTAATTTTTTGGGAATTCAGTATATTTTCTTAGGGGCGTATTTTATTAAAGTTATTGCAAAGTCTTGAAGTCGCTAGGAGCTCAGATCAAATAATTCGAGCTGCACTTGAAAGTTCTATTATAGATTTTGAAGATGCGGTATCTGGTGAAGCTGCAAATGCCATAGTATTAGAATTTATAGTTTTGGGAAATATAGTTGATTTTAGAAATTCTTCATTTCCTGCAATTTTGCCAGAGGAATTGGTAGCAATTATCAAGATTTGATGTAGAGAAAAGAAAATTAGGTTTATTTTAGGACTTAACCATTATCTTAGTCCTAAAGTTATTAACCAAAGTAGGCTTTACGAATCTTTTCATCTTGAAGTAAGTTAGCGGCATTATCAGAAATCGTTAACTTTCCTGCTTCTAAAACGTATGCCCGATCAGCAGTTCGCAGTGCTAAATTTGCATTTTGTTCGACCAGTAAAATTGTGACTCCATCTTGTCGCAGTTGACGGATTATGCCAAAAATTTCTTGGACTATTTGTGGAGCCAATCCCAGGCTAGGTTCATCTAAAAGTAGTAACTTCGGACGACTCATAACTGCACGGGCGATCGCCAACATTTGTTGTTCTCCACCGCTCAAGGTTCCTGCCAGTTGATGCCGCCGTTCTTTTAGCCGAGGAAAGATTAAAAACTGTTTTTCCAGATCCGCCTTCACGCCCCAATGGTCAGAACGAGTGTAGGCTCCTAGCTCTAGATTCGTAGTCACAGTTTGCCTTGCTAATACTCTGCGTCCTTCGGGGCTATGGGCGATACCAAGTTTAACGAGGCGATCGCAAGATATACCTGCAATATTCTCTCCACCATAGAAAATTTGCCCATTCACAGCATTCACTAATCTAGAAATTGCTTTTAAAGTTGTGCTTTTACCTGCACCGTTCGCCCCGATTAGAGTCACAATTTCCCCTGCTTGCACTTCTAGATCAATATTTTGGAGTGCCTGAATTGCTCCATAATTTACCGATAGATTGCGAATTTCTAGTAAACTGCCCATAGCTTAGTATACTCCTGAGCCATCACCAAGATAGGCAGTAATCACCGCAGGATCATTTTTTACGGTTTCGGGATTGCCTAAAGCAATTAACTGTCCAAAGTCAAGAACAGCAATGCGATCGCACAAACCCATAACTAGAGGTACATGATGCTCAATCATCATAATCGTCAAACTAAATAGCGATCGGATTTTACGAATTAAGTCACTAAGGGCAGCTTTTTCCGAGGGATTCATGCCCGCCGCAGGCTCATCTAATAAAAGTAGCTGGGGTTTCAATGCTAAAGCCCTTGCAAGTTCTAGCCTTCGTTGATCGCCATAAGCCAAATTATGGGCAATTTGATTGTATTTAGACTCTAGCCCCACTAACTCTAGCAATTGATGCGATCGCAGTTGAATTTCCTGTTCCTCTGCCCTTGCTAGTTTAGTACCCCAGATACTGGCAATTAAGTTGGATTTTGTATGGATATGATGCGCGATCGCCACATTCTCTAAGACTGAAAGATTACTAAAAAGTCGTAAATTTTGAAATGTTCTGGCAATCCCTTTTTGGGCAATTTGATGGGGTTGCGATCGCCCAAGGACTTGATCTTTATATAAAATCTCTCCACTACTGGGCGGAATCAGCCCAGTAATCATATTAAACATAGTGGTTTTACCCGCTCCATTGGGACCAATTAACCCAAAGATCTCTCCCGCCTCTACCGAAAATGAAACGTGATTAATGGCAACTAATCCGCTAAACCGACGAGTAATTTGATTAATAGAAAGTATGGGAACTGAAATTTGCATTTATGAGGACTTAAGCTTAATCTTACTATTTCCGAATAATATTCCCTTCCCAGTTAAAGGTTAAAGGTATTTGGGTGTGGGGCTGCGCCCCTTAACCCCATTTCAAAGAATTGTATTTTTATGGCGGAAAGGAAGTATCTATAAAAAAAGTGGACATTTGCCCACTCGTAAACTTCAGCCAATTAAGTGCAAAATTAGAAATTCATCTCGGCGGCTTGGACTTTTTCTACTTGCTTTTTCTTCAGAACCAGCATGATCTGAGACACAATTACTGAAGCGAAGAAAGCTAACATCCATTGGATACGTTTAGGGTCTTGCAGAACAATTTCGCCATCAGCTTGTCCAAAACCACCAACATTAGGATTAGAGGTTAAAGCTTCACCCGCAGTTACAGATTGACCAACCGACACAATTAAGTTTGCTCCAGCCAATACATCCTCGGTTACAGGATCACCAGTCTCAGGTTGAATGGTAACTGCAAAACCGCCGTAGGTATCCTCATCTTCGTTGGGAGGAATTTCGCTAATTTTAGAAACTGTCCCTGCGATCGCAGCAGTCCACTGGACGTTATTACTTTTCGCGCCTGTAGGATAAACCTGTCCTCTACCTCTGTTACCGCCAACGTGGACGGCATATTTAAGAAAACTGACATCTTTATTGGTATTAGGGTCTGGGGATAACACGGGGAAGACAATTTCCGAATATTCATCACCAGGAATAGGACCAACTAAAACGATATTCTCTTGGGTATCGCTATAGGGTTGGTAATAAATATCCTTGGTTTTTTGCTTCAATTCTTCGGACAAACGTTCTTCAGGGGCAATCTTGAAACCTTCAGGTAAAACTAAAACTGCGCCAAGGTTTAATCCACCTTTACTGCCATCGCCTAAAACCTGTTGTTGGGTATGGTCGTAGGGGATTTTGACAACTGCTTCAAATACGGTGTCAGGTTGAATTGATTGAGGTAATTCAAGGATTGTCTGCTTTTGTGCCAAGTGACAGTTTGCACAGACAATCCGCCCTGTAGCTTCTCTAGGGTTTTCGTAGGCAGCTTGGGCATAGTAAGGATAGGCTTGAGCTGGGGAAGCTACCAGTCCATTAAAAATTAGAACTAGAGTTGCGATCGCCAAAAATAAATTTCTCTTCATGGATTAATTGTTTAGTAGTTATGAGATTATGTTAAAACTTGAATCTTTAAATCCACCAAGGAGCTTCATCAGTACGGAAATCGGTTTCAGTCCAAGGCGAGAATTGCACTTTATCATCAGATACTGAAGTATGGACTAAAGCTAAAGACAGAGGCGCAGGTCCGCGCACCATTTTGCCATTACTGTCATACTGTGAGCCATGACATGGACACATAAATTTGTTTTCTGCTACATTCCAAGGTACTACGCAACCAAGGTGAGTACAAATAGCATTCAAGCCAAAACTGGCAATTTCCTTGCTATCTGTCACAACCATGTAAGTAGGATCGCCTTTCAAGCCTTGTGCCAGAACATGATCGCCAACTTGATGAGATTCTAAAAACTTGGAAGCGATAACGTCATTACCTAAAGCATCCTTGGCAGTAACTCCACCGCCGTTACCGCCACTGGATGGGGGTACAAAGTACTGAACCACAGGAAATAATGCTCCTAGTACAGTTGTACCAACTGCTCCGCCTAAAAGCACATTCATAAATTGGCGACGACCCATGCTTGGTACATCACTGATTGAAGCTTGACTCATACTTATATCCTTATATTTATTTTTGTTTTATTTTTCGCCTTCTTTAGCTTTTCTAGTAGCTTTTTTTACTTAAGTGGCGATCGCCTACACATTGGGAATAATAGTTTAAAGGCTAATTATTAGCTTCCTTATCTATTTCAGTTGGTTTCATTTTTCACATCTATCAAATTTACAATTTATGAGCTTATGTACTATCAAATTGCAACGAAATGTTACAAATTTAAGCTCCTATATACATCTAGCGTCTGAATCCTTAGAATTTACTTCCCTTTGCGTCTGCGATCGCGCCACTCTAAAAATGTTAAGTAGCCTACACCTCCAGTAATACCAACTAGCAAAGCGATGGCAACCCAGAAGAAAGCACTAATAATTGTTGTCTCTGCCATGGACTACAGACCGTTACGCCCCCAAACCACAAAGGCAATGGAAAGTGTAAATATTCCCAAAAGACCAACCCAACCTAAAGTTAAAATATCCATAAAAACCTATTTTCTATCTGTTAAGGTAAAAATTATTTCAGTACTAATCATACCGATATTTAAGACAGCGATGCAAGCTTATGTAATAGTAGGAATTGGGCATTAAAACTGAGGTACTTATCTTAATTATGAGTAATCTGTAAATTAATTTCAGGCTATGTCTTTAGAACACTTTCAAGCTGAAGTAACACGTCTAGTTGCTGAGTCCGAGCAGATGCAGCGATCGCTCCAAGCAGGACAGCCAGAGGCAGATACCAAAAGTAGGTTACTCGAACCCTTTCTTAATGCCCTGGGTTATCCGCCTGAATGTCGAACGCCCGAAGGATCGATTAAAAGCTTGATTCGCACTACTACTTGGGTTGATTATTTACTAAAGCCGAATCCTGGCGATCGCCCCTTACTGATGTTTGAGGCAAAAAGCCGATGGGATCAAAATATTTGGGAAAAGTATCAGCACCAAGTCTTAGATTATCTACGGGACTATAGTCTGGATATTGCCAATGACCAGCCCGTACTGTGGATTGTGTTATCCAATTTTCAGGAATGGCACATTTTGCGGCTACAGGATCGCACTCCGTTTTGGCAGTTTACGATTAATGATTTAAAGAATGATCCAGAATTATCCGATCGCCTTTATAACTGCTTGGCAAGGGAAAACCTTCGGGGGAATAAATTAGAGGCCTATTATTCTGAAAGAACAAGGGAAGGCTTAGGCGAAAGATTTTTAGCAGATTTAAAGATATGGCGAGCAATTTTGGCAAATGGGATTAAATTATCCCAGCCCCAACTCAGTCTCGAGAAAACTAGGGAAGCATCACAGGTAATCTTGAATCGGTTTTTATTGATTCGGTTGCTAGAGGCTTTTAGCTTACAAATGCCCTACAACTATTTGGGTAGGCTTTATTACAACTGGCAAACAACGCTTTATGATCTACCATTTATTAATCAGCTTCGTGACGGGTTTCGTAATACTTGGATTGGTTACAATACCGAACTTTTTAATGCTTCTTGGGTGGATGAATTAGAGATTGGCAATGAATATTTAGAGCCGTTGATTATTCTAAATGCCATACCTAAAGAAGGAATTCTCTATGCGATCACTGGCACCTTAACTGAATATCGTTCGATTTATAACTATGATTTCACAACTTTAACTCAAGATATTTTAGGGACTGCCTACGAACAATTTTTGGCACACCAGTTAATTGAAGATGGCAATGTCGTCAAGATTTTAGAAAATCAAGAAACTCGACAACGAGAAGGGGTTTTTTACACGCCCGAATATATTGTGGCGCAGATTGTTTATCAGACCTTACAGCCTTTAGTCCAGCCCAGAATCGATCAAGCGGTCGCCCTTTTAGAAACCCATAATTTTACTGAAGCTCATACCGTTGCCAGTTCGGTTTTTGAGATTACGGTCTGCGATCCTGCCTGTGGTTCGGGTTCGTTTTTATTAGGAGCTTTTGATTATTTATTAGATGAACTCAAACGCTATAACAAAGCTTGTGAGAATCCGAATTTAGTCTCAGGCAATGGTGATTTGTTCAGTCATGCTACGGCTCAAACCATCACTAATTTGGAAGAAAACATTGTGGTCAAGATGCTGCACGGAGTTGATCGCGATCCCCAAGCGGTTCTGTTGGCGAAACTGTCAATGTGGACAAGATTACTGAGGGCAAGACCCAATCTTTACGGTCAGCGTCATATGGTGCATTCCCGTTTACCTGCTTTGACGTTGAATATTCGAGTGGGTGATAGCTTAATTCACTCTCCTGCGAATTTAGAATCTGTGACTGAGCAGTTAATTATGGCGGCGGATTTTGCATTGGCTGCCCGAAATATTGATTTAAAAGAGAGCGATCGCACCATAGCAGTAAATAATTTAGAACAGACAATTACTGATATTAATACTCAAATTAATCCCGTCCTTACCGCCTTTTTTGCCAGTGAAGAAAGTTTACAATCTGCTATTAAACTAATTAAAAATCAAGAAGCAACGCAATCAGAACTTAGAGCAATTCGCTTGTACCTAATTACTGCCAATTCTATTCCTGCAAATTGGACGGGTTCTGAACTCGAAAGATTGCGATCGGAACTAATGGTAATCTCAACTGCGATCGAAGATGTGGTAATTAAACGTCCCTTTAACTGGCAAGTAGAGTTCCCCCATGTATTTGATCCACGTCTTGCCGCACTTGGCTTCACCGCAATTATTGGTAATCCTCCCTATTTTAATGTTGATGCCACCTTTGGCAGAGGCGCACCCGAATTACTTTGGCTAAAAACTATCTATCCTGATATTTACACCGATAAAACCGATATTCTTTTTTACTTTTTGCGTTGGAGTTACGAACTGCTAAAATCAGAAGGCTCCCTCGGCTTTATTGTCTCCCGTGCGTTTATTCAAGGCGATAAATCCAAAAATCTCCGTACATTTCTCAGCCAAAATACCAAAATCACTAGCATTCTCGATTTTCTCGGTCACAAAGTCTTTAAGGCTGGAATTGCTACTTGTATTATTAATTTTCAAAAAGAGTTACCTACTGCTGAAAATATTTTTACTACCAACTATGTTTTAGATTTTGATAAAGTTAAACCCGCCCTTGCGAAAAAAAGAGCTAATTTATCTACTCTCGCTGGCTTAGTTAGAGTAAAGGTTAATCAAAGTATTTTGAAAACTGAAAGATGGGAAATTTCCCCCTATAGTCATATTTTTAGTGAAATTGATAGAAAAGGACTAAAACTTGAACTATCCACCTATGGAAGTTTTATGAAGGGAATTGATACAGGACTTGATGAGATTTTTGAAGGAGATTTTAGTCGGAGATTTCCTAATGAATTTCTGCGTCCCAGAGTTGCAATATCATCTATTTATGGATTTGGACATAAGCCTAGCGAAACTCAAATCATTTACTATACTCGTGATACCAAATGGGAAGAGATCCCTAGAAAATTACAAAATTATCTACAAGCTAATCGTCAACCCCTAGAAAATAGGCAGGTTTTTAAGTCAGGTGGGTACGCATGGTTTCATATTCATAGAGCCAGAGTTGGTTTATTTCAACCTAAAATATTTTTCCCTCGAAGGGCAAATTCTAATAAGTTCGCTGTGGATGCAGATGGTTCTGTAGGTTTTAAGAGTGATGTTGCTGGATTTGTAAAGTCTGAGAATACGAGCATAGATCGACTTTATTACATTTGTGCTTTGCTAAATTCTCAAGTCTTAGAGTTTCGCTATCGATCGCTTGGTGGGATTGGGAAACTGACAGGTAAAGGAATGTTTGAATATTTTGAGAATCAAGTTGGTGATTTACCGATTCCTGAGTTATCAGAAGAAGATGCCGACTTTCAGACATTGGCAGAACTGGGAAAAGAAGCTCATCAAGTCTGGAGCGATCGCTATCAAATCATCACCACCTATCAAGCAAAAGCCTCAAGCATCCAATATCAAGAAGTATCCGCCAGCTTTTATCACAATATCTCTGGGGACTATGGTACGGATGTGGAATATGCCAGTCCTACTCCTAATCTGGCAGGGCATTTACTATCTTTGCGAATCGAAGCAAAAACCGATGGTTACATTCTTTGGGGTGAAATTACCGAAGATCAAGATTGGCGGGAAGGAGATCGGGAGTGGGTCGAAATTGTGACAGTCAAAATCCGTAATCCTTTCCTACGCCGCTATTTACTGGCAAGATTAACCTGTTTATTAGAATTCGATCCAGAATTTCGCCGCAAACAAAAACTGAATTCGGGATTTAGTAATCTCTTATTATCAGCGTTTGATGTGTTGAAACTATATAGATTTGATAGCGAACGCATTAGTAATTTACGCACCTTAGAGGTAATTGAGCAGAGAGTTCAACAAGACGTGGGGCGATCGGATTTAGAAGAATTACTACTACGGCAGGCTGAAATTCAAAGCCAAATCGATCATATTGCTTACAGGATTTATGGGGTCGAACAGTATCAAGAAATTATGAAGCAGGCTCTTAAGGTCATTTTATAAAATCTTTGAATCGATTAAAATGTCCAAATTTCCCAAAAAGCTTAAGCACTGAAATAACGAGCCTCAGGATGATAGGACACTAAAGCTGTAGTAGATTGTTCTGGGTGTAGTTGTTCACTTTCATCCATAGTTAAGCCAACCCGCTTGGCATCGAGTAAATCTAAAAGCTTATATTGGTCTTGCATATTGGGGCAGGCAGGATAACCAAAACTATAGCGGGAGCCTCGATAGCGT
>JBBQHY010000071.1:0-8944 GCA_038324415.1 Pseudanabaenales cyanobacterium
TAAGCCTTTCTTTTGAGCAGGCAAGGGCTTGGGAATACCAAAGTGGTTGTCCCAATATAGAGGTGGGGTGAGGGTGAATGGCTGAGAGACAGAGGGATAGGGGTGTATAACAGGGCTATCCTTTCTGTGCGGAGCTTCCGCTAATGTCAGTCTATCCTTGATAGCCAAATTGGTTTAGCTGTCCATAAATTGATGCCGTAGCGATCGCTTGATGGTTCGGCACTATGGAGGACTTTGCAGTTAAAGCTGTAAACTTCTCCACCTGTTAGATCGTAGATTTTATCTCCCACTGTAAATTTGCAAATGCCTAGATTGATGCCGTATGCTTCTCTATGGGCGTAGCTTGCGTCTCGGTGGGGTTTGATGCCTGATGCTTTATCACCTGAATAATGGGCTAGACAAAAATCGTAGTTGATGCCAAGTTTGTCCCGAATGAATTTGTCGATAGCTTGGTGTTGGATGCTTTCAGAGATTTTAGGATAGCTGAGATGTGGTTCGCCGAGTCCGTTGAGCCAAGCTCGTTGTCGGTTTTTGGCATATTGGCTGATGTCACTGGTTAAGTCAGTTTTGATATTTTTCAGTTGGTTAATGAGCCAGTTGGTGTCGGTTATGGTTAATTGTTGGATAATTTGCATAGTAAGTTTAATGAAAATCACCCAACGCCGTAGGACTATTTACTAAGCCGCTTCTCTACTTTGAAAATCTCTTAATGAATCAAATCCATTTTGGAATAGTAAAGAATAAATGTGCTTGCAGCAAGCGTTCCCTAGTATTTGTTGCTGATTTCGATAATCTTCGCAGGTACAGCGAATGCGGTTATTGATTATTTCAATGTTGTGATAGGTTTTGCTGTCTGGGCTTTGTGCTAACCATTCGGCTTCTGATTGCTGGTAAAGGGAAACATCTACTGCTTTCTGTTTACGAATTTCGACAAAGTGCTGTTGGAAGGCTTTCTTGCTCATGAATGTGGGTCTTCTACCCTTAGCTTTAGCAAGCACGATCTTATCCCATACTTCGATACTGACTTGATGGGGTAGGCAGTTTAGCATTCTACTGGCTGCGGTTTTAGAATAGATTAGTTTTTCACGAGTGGTCATTGTTTTATCCTCTTGACTTCGCAACTACTGAAAGACGGTTACTCCTTTGCCTAGCTTCTTTGCTGTATCTATAGTGTTCTTGGTTCCCCTACTTTCTCCATCCCAAAAGGCTACAACTCGGTCTGAAGCTTCGACTATTTGTTGGTTACGCTTCATTCCTGCTGCTTTGCCGTATTTATGCCAGTCTGCGGGATAGATTTCAGTTTGTAGTCCTATCCCTTGAGCTACTTTCTCGGCACATTTATCTACTCCTCTAGCTCCACCACTTATGATTACTGTGTCTATGGGTAGGCTCTGAATATATGCTCTTACTTTGGATAAATTTGGATATTCTCTGGAACCGACTATTGCTACTTTCATTTTATCTCTCCTAATTTTACCATTACCGAAGGAGTGATTAATACTTTAAATGCTATTTGAAAGGACTTAACTTAGTGGAATACGAACTATAAAATTACTTCCTTTATCTAATTCACTTTTTAGTAAAATCTCCCCTTTATGACTAAGAGCGATCGCTTTAGCAATTGCTAAACCCAGACCTGAACCACCTGTTGCACGAGATCGATCGCTACTAATACGATAAAAGCGTTCAAATATCCTTAGTTGATCTGATCCCTCAATCCCAATACCTGTATCTTTGACTTCAATTACAACATGATGTTCTTGGCGTGAGAGCGTTACTTTTACTTCTCCACCTTCCGGGGTATAGCGAATACCATTGGTAATAAGGTTAGAGAACAGTCGATAGAGCTGTTCTTCATCACCCACAACTGTCAGAGGCTGAGAGGCACGGATTTCTAATTTAAGAGCGATCGCTTCACTAATTGCTAAGGCAGATAGTTCTTCTTCTAAGTCACTCAATATGTCATTTATGCAACATGATTGCTCTTTTTGTGCCAACATATTCAAATCCATGCGAGAGAGAAGAAGTAAATCCTTGACCAATTGGGAAAGCCGTTGGTTCTGGCGGTCGATGACTTTAAGAGTATCTCGTGCTTCGGATTCAGAAAGGGTATCTTGGCGGAGGATTGATTCTGTAGTGGCTTGAATTGCGGCTATGGGAGTTCTGAGTTCATGGGCAGCATCGGCGGTAAATTGTTGGATTTGTTGATATGACCTATAGGCAGGTTGCATCGCTTTGGCTGAGAGCCACCAACTGGCGATACTGATAATAAATAAAGCGATCGGTACGCCCAAAAATAAGGCTAATTTTGATTCTCCTAAATGACGGTCATAGTCGTTGAGCGATCGCCCGACTTGAATATATCCCCACTCTTGTCCTTGGGCAGTTTTGAGGGGAAGTGATACTTGATGATAGCGTTCGCCTTTTTGGTCAATTACATCTTGCCATGTTGGAAGTGCAGAAATATTTCCTACTGGATTTTCTCCTATGGTCGCCAGTGGCTCTCCTGATAGACTTAATAAGCGCACATAATAGCCATCTTGATGCACTCCCCCTAGGATGTGACGTTGGGAGTTTGATTGGCATTGATCCCCAACTAAGCAAAGCTTTGGTATTATCTTTTTAGCAATAGGACTGATTTGTCTTGGAGTTTCTAAGATCGGTTCTAGGGTATCGTGCAGAGTTCCAGCTACTGAGGTGAGTTCTCGATCTAATGATTGCCAATGGGCATGAGCCATAACTAAATAAGAGCCAATACCGCTAATGCAAAGGATAGTTCCCATCACCCCTGCATACCAGATTGCCAGTCGCGATCGCGCTGTTAGGAAAACTTTCTCTCTCATAATTGGGGTTTAAGTCTATACCCTAAGCCATAAACTGTTTCAATTATATCTGGACAGCCGTAATCACTTAGCTTCCGCCGTAGCAAACGCATTTGAGCAGCAACGACATTACTAGATGGTTCTGACTGTATTTCCCAGATTTGTTCAATGATGCGATCGCGGGTAAGAATCTGATCAGGTGGATGTTGCATGAAGTATTCTAAGATTTGAAACTCTTTGGCAGTGAGTGGTATGACTGTATTTCTAACTAAAACTGATGAGGTGCTGTAGTCAAGGATTAAATTACCAACTTGGAGTTTTTGGGTCTGAAATTGGGGAGATCGCCTTGCTAAAGCTCTAACTCGTGCCAGTAGCTCGGCGGTGCTGAAGGGTTTGATTAAATAATCGTCTGCTCCTGCATCTAATCCTTGGACTTTATCTTCAATGCCATCTCTAGCAGTCAAGATTAATATGGGAAGAGAACTGGATTGCGATCGCAAACGCCGACATAGTTCTATGCCTGTGAGCTTGGGCAACATCCAATCAAAAATCCCAACTTGGTAATGTGTCCATTTATGTTCCAAGTAATTCCACGCTTCCAGTCCGTCCTGTACCCAATCGACAACATACTTTTCTTGGCTTAGAGTATGCTGAATGGCTCTGCCTAAGTCGGGTTCATCTTCTACTAAAAGGATTCTCATAAATTATCTATAAACATCTCTACGATGACCAATTTTCACAATTAGGATAAGTAGCTGTCGATCTTGAATGGTATAGATAATGCGATAGTCACCACTTCGGATGCGGTAAAGATCGTCTTCCCCTGCTAATTTGGTGATGCCATGAGGACGCGGATTAGTTGATAGAGCATCAATTTTAGCTTTAAGTTGCTCTTGAATTTGAACAGGTAGAGTCCTGAACTGTTTGGCTGCCTGATTAACAAACTCAATTTGATAAGTCATATTCCAGTTTCTGCTTTAAGTATTTCCCAAGACGTTGTTCCTTCAATATTGACCGTTGATAAGGCATTACGAGCATCTACTAAATCTTCATCGTCTTCGGTTTGTTTGGCTTTGAGAAAGCGCAGAAAGTCAAGAACCTCAGCAATTAGAGGATCATCCACATTTTCTAACTCTGTAATTAATAGTTCTTTATGGCTCATGAATCTATCCTTTAGATTATTACTAGATTAACAGTCTACCTATAATTTTATGCGAATTGTGCCAATGGGCTGGTTTTGGGGATTACCTTCTAATTTTACTAAAATCGGTAAGTTTACGCTACCTTTGGCTTTCATGCCGTGAATGTAAAAGTTGAGTTTTGTGGCGATCGCTATGGGTTTAGCAAAGGTGATTAATACTTGTTGCCCATTGCGATCATAGGTTGAACCAACTGGGCGATTATTAGCATCTACTACATCAATCCATTTCTGAATTTCGATGCCCTTGGGCAGGTCAATAATCACCTGTGATAGAGGTTTATCCCCAACTTGTAACCTGAAGTAGTAAGTAGTCTCATTAGGGCGACTTTCTTTCAATTCTATACCGCTATCCAAGATTAAAGGGGTTTCCTTGGCACTAAGTGGAGAACCAAGAGAGAAGGAGAGTAAGAGGGCGATCGCCCCAATAGAAACTACTTTTGGCATGGTGTTTTTCTAATGTCCGTAGGTTTGGATACGAGCTAAACTCAGGGGAATCTCATCTGAAATGCCATCTAATTTAACAGAAACTGGAAGCAGCCAAGTATTAGAACGATTCCATCGGGCAGAAACATTTTTCAAGTGTATTTCCAGATATGATTCTGTATTTATAGGACTGTTGAAGGCGATCGCAACTTTTTTACCATTGATAGAGGCATTGCCAGCAATAGGGTTACCTGCTGCATCGGTATCTTCTACACCACCGACTGATAGTTCTTCTGGTAGGGCGATCGCTAAAGCCGAAAGAGCATATTTACCATTGACATGAAGATCAATCTTATAAGTGGCATTGCGATAAGAAGCATTATTGGGAATGGCGGCACTTTCATCAATGTGAATGAATTTGACTCCTGTATCAATTCCTTTAGCAATGATAACTTTACCTTTATTAATGCGACTAGGTGAGATAATACCTCCTGCATAGCTAGTTATAGGAATAGCAAAGGCTGAAAGAATCATGGCTACAACAAAGCTAGAAAGTAGATTATTTTTCATGGGTTTACCTAAATTAGTTTTCAATTCTGGGAAAAGCAAATCTTCATTTCTCTACTTGGGCATAGATAACTTGCTTACAGAATTCATATTGTCAGGAGATTATGAAATGAGAGTGAAATTGTTAAGTATTTTTTTGAGAATTGTTTGATTGCATACTAACTGCTCTTTCTAAAGATGCTAAGGAGCGGTTGTAGTTGAGAATGCCTCGGATCCGGTTACTTTCAGCACGAGTAAGTTCGGTTTCGGCGGTGGATACTTCTAATTGGGTTCCGACACCTGCTTTAAGGCGGAGGCGGGATATTTCTAAGCCTTCTCTGGCTTGTTCTAGGGCGATCGTGGCGGTTTGGATATTTTTCTGGTTTGCTTGGAGATTTTTGTATGCTTTTTCTACTTGGAGGCGAATTTGGTTGCGGGTGTCGGCAAAACGGGTTTCGGCGATCGCTATATTAATTTCCTGTTGTTGGGCTGAGGCGTTAGAGGCTCCGCCATCAAAGAGATTCCATCGGACTTTTGCGCCTACAGCATAGCCATCCACGGCTCCAGCTACACGAGAGTCGAACCCATATAGAAGTTGATAATTAGCGAAAAGGCTAACTTGAGGAGATTTGTCGGCTAGGGCTGCTAATCGTTGCTGATCGCTGATGCCCCGTTGCAAGATTTGCTGCTGTAGTTCTATGCGATTTTGGAATGCTAGGATAATGCTTTCTTCGAGCGATCGCGTCCATTCGCCTACTACTTTTACTGGATCGGAAGGGATAATATCAGCATTATCGGCTAGGCTTAAAAGTTGAACCAGTTGACGACTGGCTATTTCGGTCTGAGCTTGAGCTTGGACGAGTTCTTGTTGAGTGTTGGCAACTTGAACTAAAGAGCGCAAAACATCATATTTTGTCCCTGAACCTCCTTGCTCTAAGGCGATCGCATCTTCTAGGCTTTTTCTCGCATTTTTAAGAGCAGATTCGCTAATACGGGATTGTTCGATTGCTTCTTGAACGTCATAATAGGCAAGAGTTATGTCTAATTTAACTTGGGTGCTGAGTCTTTGGACATCGAGGCGATCGCTTTCTAGTTGCTTCTCGGCGGCGGCTATGGATGCTTCTCTTTTTCCACCTGTGTAGATGTCGTAGTTTAACTCTATTCCTGTGGTAGCTGAGTTTACTGATTCCCTGATTTCGCCATTGCGTTGATCGGTAAAGGTTTCGGTAATATCGCGATCGCTGGCTAATTGTCCTGTAAGTGCGACTGTGGGTAAGTTAGCTGCCTGTGCTTGGCTGAGTGCGGCTTGGCTACGGGTGAGAGTGAGTCGGGCGATTTGTAATTCTCGTTGATTGCGTTGGGCGAGAGCGATCGCTTGCTCTAGGGAAATCTTTTGGGTGGTTTGGAGCTTGACTTCTTCGGGTTTTGTGGGGAGATAGAGTGGGTTAGGGTTGGGGTTAAGATCGACGGCTTTGGTTGATTCTGGTGCGGTTTGGGCAAAGGCAACTTTAGGATTGACTACAGAAAATATTACTGCTGTGGGTATTCCCAGACTGATCACCATCCAAGTTAATTTTACCGATCTCATATATTTGCTCCATCTTTGATAACACACCATTCTTCAGGTTAGAAGGTGAATATGAAATCAGGATGAAATAGAGAATTTAATTTTATTTAGTCTCCATACATCTCGGTGATTAGTCTTCGGAGTTGAACGGCTTTATCTTCTGGCAATGTGTCAATTTTTTGCTTGAGACGAACTTTACTAATTGTCCGAATTTGGTCAATAGCAATTTCAGCTTTGCTCCCTGCACAAATAATTTGGAGGCGACTGCGCCATTTAGGGTGAAGTTTGGATGTTAGGGGGCAGATAACTACTGTATCTAGAAACAGATTCATTTCATCCTGACTGATCACCACCACAGGACGAATTTTGCTAATCTCACTGCCCATTGTGGGATCGAGGTCAGCAAAATAGATTTCATATCTTTTAGGCTTCATCTAGTCCATCAAGGAGAGTATTTTCAAAGTCTTGCCAATCTTCTTTCTCCTTCGCCATTTCTTTATATGTTTTCTCCCAAGATAGTTTTTCATCCTGTACTTGACGAAGTAATATCCCTTGCTTTGTTTCTTCTAGGAGTATGGTGTCGGAAAATCCATATTTTTGGAGTAGGGATTTAGGTAATCTAATACCTTTTGAGTTCCCGATCGCAATTAGCTTGATATTCTGAGTTCGGGCTTGGTTTTTCATAGCTTTACCATAAGGCAATTTGAGCCTATATGTAATTACTGTAGTTACTTTATATGTTTGTGTCAACCATAATAGCGGCGGAACGCATACCACAGGTAATCGCTGCATTCAAAATAAGATTTCATCCTGATTTCATAATTGCCTGTAAAAATAGGGCTTGACTCTCCACTCAACCAGAGAGTGTATAAATTACTTACTTGAGAAGTCAGGTACTTTTAGGAGGTTTCAAGATGGTAACGATTCCCTTCGGGATGCGTCCCGCCGCTAAATCAATTCAAAGTTTGGATTTACTTCAAATTGGTAGCGTTGCCGATCGCAGTAATGTGCCGATTAAAACCATTCGCTACTACGAAGAAATTGGCTTACTAAAGTCATCAGGGCGGACTGAAGGCAAGTTTCGCTTGTTTGCCCCAGAGGTAGTTAAACGAATTGGCTTCATTAAAAGGCTACAGAAATTGGGCTTGAGCCTCCAAGAGATTGCGGAGATTTTGCAAATTTACGATCGCGGGTTAACTCCCTGTGAGGAAATTGAGCACCGACTGAAACATCAAATCCAAGAGATCGATCGCCATATTGTCGAACTAACAACTTTACGCGGTGAGATTAGTCACTTGCTCAAAGACTGGATACCTGTGCAAGAACTGGAGGTAGGGAAAATTTGTCCGATATTACAAAAAGATAATTTCTAACAATTATGAACAAATCAAACAAAACATCGCGTAAACCTCCTTCTGTACTTTGGGATAAAGTTAGAGAACATATTTGGCTACTTTTTCCGTTTGGCATAGTAGCGATCGTGGGGATATTGGCAATTCTCAATTATAAACCGCAGACATTGGAGCGATTTGAAGTAACATCTCAAGGGCAGCAACTTCCACCCTTAAAAGTTGGGGCTATTCTCCCCGGCAAACCTTTCCCGAACTTAGGGCAGAAGCATATCCCTGAAGGGCAGAGGGTAAAATATAATTCCAATCCTCCTACATCTGGATCGCACTATCAGGTACCTGCGACTTGGGGAATTTATAGCTCAAACCCACCTGTTGATGAACGTTTGGTTCATAACCTTGAGCATGGTGGCATTATTATTAGCTATAACCCTGACTTGCTTAAGAGTGAAGATTTGGAAAAGGTAAAAGCTCAAGTAAGAGAATTAAGGGCGATCAATCCACGCCTAATTGTTGTTCCCAGGGCGAGTATAGATACGGCGATCGCCCTAACTGCTTGGGGATACCTCCAAAAGCTTCAAGGTTATGACTCTGTGGCAATAAAGACATTTTATGATGCTCACGTTGCCCGCAGCCCTGAATGTCAAAACGGGTTATGTCCTCTCTAGGCTTCATTTCATAATCATCTAAAAAAATTCAACCCTCCATCTCACTAGAGAGTGATTCAAATATCAAGCAGTGATTGTCATGTTTTGTATTGTAATCAATCAACTTTGTCAAATCAAACATGAAATCAATCTGAAGGATGAGTTAATACGAAAGAAAGAGCAAATGAACTTTTTTAGTCATCTGCCTTTCAATTACTTTTAATTGCTCATGGAGTTAATTATGTCTACAGCTACTCAATCTCGTCAATCTCTTTTAGAAACCTGTATTCAGCATTGTTTTGACTGTCTACGGGAATGTGAGTCTTGTGGTAATGCCTGTTTAAATGATGACATGGCACAAATGATGGCTCTATGTATCAAACTATGTC
>JBBQHY010000072.1:0-8600 GCA_038324415.1 Pseudanabaenales cyanobacterium
TGACCACGATCATAAGCATTCTGATCACTTAGCGAATGATGGATTTATTGCGGTTTCTTTTCAAAGCGATCGCCCTTTCAATCTTGATAAATTCCAAAATTTCCTTGATTGCCTTCTTCCAGTTGATGTATTCAGGGCTAAAGGTGTTTTCAACTTTGATGGAACCGACCTCCGCTATATCTTTCAGCTTAGTGGCAAACGCTATGAGTTAAAAGTTGACCATCGGGAAAAACCTCTAAATAATCAAGCCGTGTTTATCGGTCGCAATCTTGATTCTGAGCTTATGCAAAAACAGTTGAGAGCTTGCGAGGTGGGTTAATCTCATGGGTATACATAAGATTAAATTCGCTCTTAATGGAAAGGTTGCACTTTCTGATTACATTACATCTCTAGTTTGGAGTCCTTCTGGCGAATTTTTAGCGGCAAGTTCTGCTTCTGGGGAAATGCAGGTTTGGCGATCGTATGGAAATTCTATTCAAGATTTTCAAACCTTATCTGAACTAACTGATAAGGCAATTGACTGTATGGCATTTTGTCATGATGGTAAATTTCTCGCTGCTACAGGTCAAGATGGGCGGGTGAGAGTTTGGCAGTCTGGTAATGCTGATAGATTCTCTTCCTATCAAACTATTGATTGTCACTCCAAGCATCCTTCTCTCTGGATTGATCGACTGGCTTGGCATCCAAGTAGCTATCTTTTAGCTTTCAACTTAGGTCGTCAGGTGCAGGTATGGGATGTAGAGAATGAGAAAATGATGGCTTTACTTGATTTTGCTGAATCTACAGTTTCTGATCTGGCATGGTGTCCTGATGGTCTACTTCTATCGGTAGGAGGTAAAAATATGGTTAAATCTTGGCATTCAAAGGATTGGCTGCAGCTACCGACGGTTTTGGAGATTACGGGTGCTAGTGAGGCGATCGCCTGGTCAAACGATGGAAAGTACTTAGCTTCTGGCAATCAAGATAATTCTATAACTTTGGCGGAAGGGAGCAATGATCCTTGGTTATTAACAGGATTCCCTAGTAAGATTCGGCAATTAGTATGGTCAGATGTCTTGACTAAACATGGAACTCCTTTGCTGGCAGTGGCTAGTGCTAATGGTGTGGCAGTGTGGATTAAGGAAAAGTATCAAGAACATTGGCAGTGTTGGCTTCTGGATTTACATAAAGAAATGGTGAGGGCGATCGCCTTTGAACCTAATTCGCTTTTACTAGCAACAACTTCTGATGATGGCTGTTTTTATCTGTGGCATGAAGCGGTAGAGCTTGCCCAAATTCTTAAACAAGAAGTTGCTTTTTGTAATTTGGCGTGGCATCCACAGGGTAATAGATTAGCGATCGGTAGCGAGTCTGGAGAGATATTTATTTATGCTAATCAAACTGTCTAAATCAAAAGGTGAATCAAAAATATCTTTGGCTGGAAGTTCTCAAGTTTAACGATCAGGGATTAATTCCAGCGATCGTTCAAGACAGCCAAGATGCAAGCATATTATCTTTGATTTGGATAGATAAAAATTCATTGCGAGAAGTTATTGATACTGGCAATCTCAACGGCAATTACACAGTGACAGCAGTTTTCTATGATTGTGATGCTGATGCTTTGATATGCAGAATAAAAAATAACCAACAAGAGAAATCTCAAACTGGCTGGATAGAATTATGAAACCTTAATATTATTTATTTATTTGTCTTTGGAATAGTTGAGCGATCGCCCTGCAACAGCCTGCACAGTGATAACCTGCTTTAACCATATGTTATTCAAAATCAGAAGAAATATTAGGGCATTCAATTCGATTGGTAATTCACTACCTAAAGCATAAATCTATCCCTTCTTTTAGTTGATTCATCCTTCAATTATGCAACGCTTTAAAAGTTATCAATAGCTTGACTTAACTTTCCCGATGAAGCTCCACTAATTAGAGAAAGTTTAAATTCTTGCCCTTGGCTGAGATATTGTGCGTATGCAGATTGCAGATACGGACGATAATCTTCATGTTTGTCAATGTAAGTCCCTAAAAATCCTAACATAATACTATTTGAATATTCAGTAATGAGATAAGAACTGGGTAAGGTAAAATTTCCGATAGATTCGATCGCAGATTGTAAACTAGCATTCAGAAGAGAAAAGTCAATATGTGCTTGCCCCTCACCCATGACTAAATACTTGTCTTGAGTAGTCACCCAAGGAAATATTCGCAATTGTTCGGATACAAAAGGAGCAAAAGGGTCATAGTTTCCACCAGATATTAGTACAGGAATTTTAATCTTACTTAATCCTTTTTGCCCAAAAATACTGCTGCCAATGGAATTTCCCGCAAGAATTGCCCCAACTCGGCGATCGCGAAATTTATAGGCTAGATGGGGCAGTTTCAGAGCCTGACATTGCAAGAGGAGAGATGTATCCACTTCGCCAAATTTTTGATTACAATCTTTCTCTAAATTCTCAAAATCTATTTCAGCCCCAGCTACTGCCAAAGCTGTGTAGCCACCAAGTGAATATCCGACAACTCCCACAGAATCCAAATTGAGATGTCCTTGAAACTCTAATTGATTTCGTCGTTCAAGTTCGTCGATGCTATAGCTAATATCCTTGGGGCGATTAATAAATTCATAAATATCAAAGATTTCTCTGGAATATCCTTTTAGTAATGCCTGGGCTTGGTTAGTATCGCTTCCTATATGTTGAGGAATGGCGACAAAATATCCGTATGAAGCTAAGTGCTTTGCTTGCTTGCTCAGATCGTCTGGTTGAGAAGCTAAGCCATGGGAAAAGATAGCGACAGGAGTTTTCCCACTTCGCCAATTTTGAGGTCTATAAACATCAACATAAAACTGGCGATCGCGACTTAAATCATTAAGTATCCACCTTTGTTTGGGCTGTACAGTGAATTTACCAATTTGCCTAAGATCCGCTAGTTTGGAGAAATCTGAAGGAGGCACTGAAGCTGATTCCAGTAGTGCCAACTGCTTAATTTCTTTTGTAAAAAATTTAGTAGCATTAACCGCTTTATCAACTGCTCCTGACAATCCTAGAATTAGCTCTCCTTTTATCTGGATATCTGTTGGAAACCTTTTAAAGAAATTGATCAGGGTCAGTCCTTGAGGATTAAAAGCTGCTAAAACTATTGCAGATCTTATACCTCTTGCGCCATTAATTCCCTTTTCTAGAGTTAAAATTGTCCCAATCCGATTTAGTGCTTCTTCTCCAATTTTAGTATAGAAAAATCGCGATAATTGGACGGGATCGATCTTGACTGGTTGTAATAAGACTTTACGAATTTCTATTTGTTGTTGTGGTGTAATTTTACTTAAAAAGAACTCCAAATCTGAGTTAACTATACCTTCCTTTACAAAGGATTCTAACGAACTAACCTTGAGCGGTATTTCAAAAAGTCCATAGGTTAAGTATATCTTTTCAGCACCGACAGCAGCACTTAAAGAACTACTTAGAGCTATAAAAGCAGATGACAATCCAATAGTTACATTGAAACCGAATTTGAAATTATATTTGAGTTTCATTTGGTTATGTGAAGGTTGATATTGGATCTATTAGAACTAATACTGTTGCAACCGATTGGATAATTTTTGGAATGAATGGGATGAATTGATTGATTTCGATACAAAACGTAGGAGAAGAAGAAGTTATTTTTCCAAATCTAGGACGCATTATGACTAACCGATTAGTTGCGCCACTCGAAAAGCAGAAGCGATCGCACCTTCATGTAAGCCATCTCCCAAATATGCTCCCGTGTAGTAAGTATGATTCTCACCATTAGTGGCAACCACCTCATCACGATATCGAAAAGATTCAGTCGTGTATAACGGCGTATGATGCTTCTGGATGTGAATAATCCGATCCTTGGCAATCAACTTCTCTAGTTGAAATGATAAAAAATAATGATTTGGTGATGTGATGCCACAAAGCTGATTCAGGTAACTGTTATACCCCCATTGAGTAGCGGTTTGGAAGAAATCAAATTCTGAGGGATTCTGAATATGATGACTCTTATACATGGAGATATCGTGATGAACTGTGGTGTTTGCATAATTAGCTTTCCACTCGGAGAAACGTTTAGTCTCAACATCGGATGGATTAGCTAACAGTGTAATCACTTGATCGGGAGGTGTAGCAAACACAACTTTATCAAATTCTTGATTTTCTCCATCCGATCGTGTGATTTTTACCGTATCTGGACTTCGGGAAATTTTAGCGATCGCCGCATTTAGGATAACTTCACCCTTAAACCGTGCCAAAATCTTTTCAATATAAGAATAAACTCCGCCCACTACCCTGAGCCAATCAACGGAAATATAATCCCGTAACATCGGTAGGGCAAGTTCGGCGGGAAAATTGTCAATTAGCTCAAAGGGCATAGAGTAGCTATACATCGTCAGCAGTTTCAGCCAAATCTGGCTAATATTTTTATCTGTTACATACTTAGATAGAGGTTGATTACAAAAATCTTCTTTCTCTGCAAACCTAGTCTCTAGCCACAGTCCAAGGGAACGAGCGTGAATTGCATCAAATCGCAGATGTTCGAGCCATCGTTGCAAGCCTGAATAGTTTTTATCAATTGTGACTGCCGACAGGAAGTGATTACCATTTTTGGGGAATAATGAAGAACCAAGACTTACAGGTTTTAGTTCTACTTCTAATTCCTGCATCAGGGCGACGAAGTTGTAAAATACGGTTGGAAATTCTAATACGCCGCATTCCAACATTTGATTACAGTCGGATTGGTTGGGCTGGATATTTTGGTTTAAGGTACGAATATGTCCTCCCAATATCGGTTCACGCTCAAACACAGTAACGTGATGCTCTTGTTTGTTAAGTAAGTATGCCGTAGACATTCCACTGGCTCCACCGCCAATCACAGCAATTCTCATAATTTTCCTCCTATTTGTTCTCCTAAAATGCGATCGCCCGATAAACGCTGATAAAGAAGGGCTCCCGTCCAGAATGTCGGCGCAAAACCTGGATAACCCGATGAGGCATTACAGAAATAGAAATGATTGAGGGAAGTTTCATGATTTAGTCTGCCCAAACCCATATTGCGAGGGGTAAGACTGGAGCCGTAGGAATTGCCACTGGGACACCAACAATAACGTTCGTTTGTAGTGGGGCTGCCAGTGATATGAAAGACCATATGTTTTCTAAAATCAGGAACGTAATGTTTTTCTACAACATCAAGAATCGAATCTAAAATCTCTTGTTTTTTGTGATTGTATGCCTTGCGATCGCCTTTACCGTCCTCTAATAATTTCTGAAAATAGCTGTAATTTGCTACAGTCAAGAATTCCACAATTTGACAATCTTCGGGGCAATCTCTATTCGCTTCTGTTAATAAAGTGGGGGTCGTAATCGCAAAGCTAGGGTTAGAAAAGTCATTGCGATCGTACATTTGAGCAAAAGCTTCATTCAAATCCCCATGTCCAGTGTGGAAAAGATTCCACTTACCAAAGCCATAATCACGAAGATCAATATCTTTGACCACGCAATACGCCATGAAGTTGGAGGCAGAATACTCATAATTCAGCTTTTGACGAACTTTTGGGGAGAACTTCTCTTCCCCTATCATTTTGGCGGCTTTCTTGGGGTCAATGTTACAAATTACGGTTTCACCCGTGAATTCGTAAGTTTGATGAGTAATGAGATTTATCGCCTCTACTCCAATAACCGTTTTATCGCGAACTCTAAAATTAGCGACCTCATGATTTAGCACTACTGCTCCACCGTGGGCTTCAATCACTTTGACAAGGGAGTTAATTACCTGCTCAAAATGTTGGGTGGGATAAAATGCCCCTGCTTGATAACCCCTAAATAAAGCTACCCAAGCGTAGAACGAAAGCTGATTAGGAGGTAGTAAAAAATCCGCCCACTGCGAAGCTAAGAGGGTTTGAGCCGCTTGGGGTAATTGAAATTTATTGAATACATCTTGCAGGGTGCTATTTAGATATTGGACAGTACAAACCACTTCACCTCCATGTTTAAGCAGTTCTAATAGCTTCAGAGGCGGAGAAAGTCGTTTTAAGCCTTCTCCAGTTTTCTCCACTTCGTTCACAAATTGACGGATGCGATCGCTATGGGCAGGAAATAGTTTTGATAATCGTTGGATTAGTTCTTCTGGTTCGGAAGGAATATCTAAGGAGTATCCATCCATTCTCATATGGTCGAAGCCTTGTGGATCGTAGCGTTCAAAGGTCACTTCTCGCTCTAATCCTAATTTCTTAAGCACTCGATTTACGGTTTGTCCTTCTCCGCAATCCCAAACATAATGAAATTGGGCATTAAAGGTATATTTCTTTGCCATCGTAAACGTATGTCCAAACCCGCCTGGATGCTCGTGAGCCTCCAGAATTTGTACGGTTTTGCCAGATTTTGCCATCAAAGCCCCAAAGACTAGGGCGGATAATCCACTGCCAATAATTAGATAATCTGGTTTCATATATCGATCTCCTTAAAATATTTAGGCTAAAGTCTGTATCACTTCTGACGTATGAAAGCGAACTTTCGCTAAATCTCCGTTTTATTTCCTTGACACGATAACCTTAAGATTGACTTAATTACTGCTGACTACTAATTCCATCTGTGGTGCGACCGCTCATTTCCCTAGCATGAATCCGATAGATTGCTATAATTTCCGAACGTCCCAAAGCATCGATCCACGTGCGATTGAGGGCGGGAGCAAGAGTGGGATTGCATTCTTTGATCAATGGCATTACCTGATCGATTTCTGATTGCTGAGTCAGGAGTTCGGCCCGACCATTGACAATCACACTACGCCAATGGGAAGGATTGTTGATGTCTTCAACCTGTAAACAGATTTCGGGATTTTCATCTATGTCGTGGGTCTTCATGCCGATTGTGGTAAAGAGATAAATATCTTCATCTTTGAGGTAGTAATGCATTGGCATCACATATGGTTTTCCCTCATGAATATAGCCTAAATGTCCATATCCTATTTCTTGTAGGACTTCATGTATTTCTCTCTTTCCCATTTCATCAATATCTAACATCTTTATTCTCCTATTTGAAATTTAGTTTTGGATGCCTTGGCGATCAATCTTCAGGCGATCGCTTTAGTACAGATTGATTCAGCTAGATCGAGGCGAGTTGAAAAATGAATTACATTATTAATCATAAATTTATTTCTAATATTATTTAGATGCCTTGGTTGCAGGCTTCGTTTCCCACTTTGAGCGACTACTGTTTGATTTGTTGATTGAATTGAGTGAATACGATACAAATTGTTATCAAAGTTTTCAAAATAATTTCATCAGGTATATTTTTCTGAATGGGAGAGAAAGATTAAATTTAGCTCTAATTCTTCAATATCACTTTATTAGTAACCTGACCAGATAGATTAATGTCATAAACGATGGGGATTCCCGTTGCCAATTCTAGCTTTGCAACTGATTCAGGGCTAAGATTTTCTAGCTTCATGATGATCGATCGCAAAGAATTACCATGAGCCACAACTAGCACATTCTCTTCTTTTTGAAGATGGGACATAATCTGACCGTTAAAATAGGGAACAACCCGCTTTTGAGTATCTTCTAAGCTTTCACCATTGGGCGGACGGACACTATAGGAACGTCGCCAAAGAAGTACCTGTTCTTCCCCATACTTTGCGGCTGTTTTGGCTTTGTTCAATCCTTGCAGTTCGCCATAATAACGTTCGTCTAAAATAGAACTGAGATAAATTGGTAATTCTTTTTCGTGATCGCCTTGATATTTATCCCAGCCATGCCAGTCTTCATCTTCGATTTCATGTTTGATAATTGGAACTCTTCCTTCGCAAATATCATTTACTTCGGTTAAGACAATGATCGCAGTTTCAATCGCTCGAAATAGCATACTGGCAAAGCAAACTCTGACGCGATAATCCTTCAATTTGCAGGAAGCGATCGCGGCTTCGGCTCTTCCTTGCTTACTTAAAGGAACATCAACCCAGCCTGTAAATTTATTCTCGGCATTCCAAAGGCTCTGTCCGTGACGAATTAAAATTAATTTAGCCATTAGTGGTTGATTTTCCTTTACGATTAAAAGGGACTGAGAGCGAGAAGTATTTGCCAGAATCAACTGTTCGTGTGATGTTCTTCAAATCGAGACTCTAAGCATGGCAAGTCGTAGACTTTCTTAGTGTCGTGGGGCGCACGATTCCCAAAATTGGTTTTTTTAAGTGCTGTATAGGGAATTGTTTAGAATTTTGCGATCGCGCTAAAATCCACAAAAAAGGCGGTGCAATGTACCGCCTTTTTTGTGGATTTTATGGTCGTTTAGAATTATTTTTTGGCTCTTCGTCAATTTATGGTATAGGCGCAGATAAATTAACAAGTACTTTATCTACACGATTTCCGTCCATATCAACCACCTCAAAACGCATTGTCTCCCAAGTGAAATATTCTCCCACCTTGGGAATATGGCGGAGATAGGTCATCATTAGTCCGCCGAGAGTATGGTAATTATGCTCTTTTTCTTGGGGTAGCTCTTCGACCTCTAGAATTTCTTTGAGCCGATCGCTAGAGATCATGCCATCGATCAGCCAAGAACCATCTTCCCTTTGCATAGCATCAGGATCGCCTTGGCGATCATTAGA
>JBBQHY010000073.1:0-8535 GCA_038324415.1 Pseudanabaenales cyanobacterium
AAGGGCGAAAACTTATTACTTACAACTTCTACCAATTCAGAAAATAAATATTTAAAGTCCATACCTACGCCTACAATTGCTGGTCTACCAGACTTAAACTGGAATATTGCTGTTAGTTTAAATCTTGATTATGATTATTCCTTTGCGATGATTTTAGGGATAAATATTTTAGTTTTAATATTAGCGATCGCTCTCATTACCTACATTACTGCCCGTAAATTTAGCCATAGATTAACTCAAGCTGCAAATGCCGTTAATGCTATAAGCGAAGGCTTCCCAGAGAAGCGATTAGTGGTGAACGGAAATGATGAAATAGATCAGTTGTCAAGCAACATCAACTTAATGAATAGTAAGTTTCAATCACTCCTAGAAAGTGAAAAACTTACCGTAGAGCAGTTGCAAAGACTGATTGCCAAAGGGGCGATCGCCCTGCAAAAAGTAATTCAAACTGATGGTGAAGATATTAATAGCGCAGATATAGAAGCGATCGCTGCCCATATTCAATCTCTATTAGTGAAAAAGCAAACTGAAATCAATCTGTTGCATCAAGAGCAGGAAAGACTCTATCAGCAAATTTCCCAAAAAGAAACTGAAGTTAATAATCTCAAATGGCAAAATTCAGAACAGACAAACCAGATGATTAGTCAGATTGAAAAATCTACAGAGGAGCTTAAAATTTCCTCTGATCATTATAAAATCATATTGCAAGAAATCGTAAATCAAGCCGAACAAAAACAGGAAGAGTTAGTTCAAAAAAATCTTTATATTACTGATTTAGAATTTCAACTCTCTGAATCAGTTACAAAAATGGCAACTTTGACTAATCGTGTTGCAAAAGCTGGAATTAATCCACCAGAAAGTTATGCAATCGATCGCCGCAATACGGAACTGATGACAAAGCAAATTATGGATTTACGGGAAGCGATCGCCATTAGTTCTAAAAAAGTCAAGCGATTAAGTGAGTACTCACAAAAAATCTCTAAGGTTGTAGATTTAGTCCATGAAATTGGAATTGAGGCGAACTTTTTAGCAGTGAATGCGGGCATTAAAGCTAACCGTGAGAACAGTAATGACTTTAGTATTTTTTCTGATCAAGTTGAGAAATTAGCAAATATGGCAATCTCCACCATGAAAGAGATGGAGCAATTAGCCACAAATATTCAAACAGAAACAAGGGCAGTTATGGGCAACCTCGAAACTGGGGCGACCCAAGTTTCCGAAGCCACCAAATTAATTGCTGGAGTCCAGGGAGATTTGCAAAATGCCGAAGAGGTAATTAACCTTCAATCCGAATCAGAGTCTAAACTTTATGCTTTATTGAGTCTAATTAGTAAATTTGATCGGTAAACTTTGCATGGATTTTATAATTTGTTATGATTGCTTACTCTCGGCTATCTCCATCAGTAAACGAAGAGCTTTATTAACCGATTCACTGGTAGGAAAAGCCTGAAATACATCAGAATCGAGCAATACGATGTTAGCTCCTGCTTGAAATCGATCAACAAACTTCTCTTTAACACCACCTTTGATCTTGCTGAAATCAAACTCATGGCGTAAATCATCTTCTAATTCATCAATGATTTTCATCTTTATAGAACCTCAAACTGCATCTAGTTAATGTTCGAATTGTGTTTCACTCATAGCCTAGCCCCAACCGCAAGAATGGCAAGGATGCAAAAGCAACTTTTTAAAATTCAGAGTTAAACTAGATTAGGGTAAACGTTTTCATGAAACCCAACAGAACCTATATGACCCAAACTGCTTTACCAGAGATTTCGATAAAAGAGAATAGTGGCGATCGCTTACCAAATATTCTTTCTCCAGAATTTCGCCAAGAAACCACAGCCCTAACCAAACGTTTGTTTATTCAACTGATCCGTCGACCTACAACTTTGATAGCAGGTATATTACAGCCATTGATGTGGTTAATTTTATTTGGAGCATTATTTCGCTATGCACCTGAGGGCTTTTTAGGGGATGGACAAACCTATATTCAGTTTTTAGCAGCAGGAATTATTGTCTTTAGTGCCTTCAGTGGTGCTTTGAATTCGGGTTTACCTGTATTATTTGATCGGGAATTTGGCTTTTTGAATCGGATGCTAGTAGCTCCCTTAGTCTCACGCTTTTCCATTGTCCTTGCCTCAGCCATCTATATTATTACCACCACTGTCATTCAAACTCTGGTGATTATCGGAGCCAGTGCCGTCATGGGGGCAGGATTACCGAATTTAGCTGGTTTTGGTGTCGTAGTTTTAGTCTTAATGCTCTTAGTTTTAGGATTTACGATGATTAGCCTAGGACTAGCGTTTGCGATGCCCGGGCATCAGGAATTATTAGCCTTCATTTTTCTAGTCAATCTACCTTTAATGTTCTCTAGCACTGCCCTTGCCCCTGTCGCATTTATGCCAACTTGGTTAAAATGGGTAGCCTGTTTGAATCCTCTATCATTTGCGATCGAACCGATTCGTTATGTCTATAGCCACAGTGACTGGAGTTGGAGCAGTGTAGTTTTAACCGCACCCTGGGGAGACATGACTCTATTCAGTTTTGTGATAGAGCTTCTGTTTTTTGTGGGATTAGTGGCGATCGCAATTAGAGGAGTTTTACGCCGAGGAGTGGCATGAGTTCGGAAGAGGTTATTGCCAATAAGTTTGCTGATAATTGGAGTTATCTCAAAGCCGAATTAGCTTGGCTGGATCGAGTAATTATGAGGGCGATCGCCAAGCAGAAACAGCTAAGTAGAGAAATAGATCGAATTTCTAGATCGGAAGTCGATAAAGCCACAAGCCATTGGTGGAAAGGTTTTATTACTCTAGACCCACCCAATGGCGGTAAGCAAGTGCCGCCAAAATCTTCGCCTGAACTTTGCGCGCTTATTAGATATGGCGATCGCATTGCCGCAAGTCAGTCCCAATCAGTTAATCTCATGATTCCGACTCTGTGCGATCGCTTGAAGTTGGGGAAATTTGAACGGGATGTATTGTTACTTTGTCTAGCTCCAGAGGTAAATCGCCGCTATGAAAAACTCTATGCTGTCTTAAATAATGATGAAAGCAATTGCCGACAACCCACCATTGACTTGGCTTTGCGCTTATTTTGTCGCTCCGATGCAGAATGGAGATCAGCTAGAGCTACTTTTCAACCAAAGTCTCCCTTGGTTAAGACCAAAATCATCGAAATTTTGCCTGCTCACACTTCAGCCCAATCCCTAATTTCTAGAACTATACGATTAAGCGATCGCTCTGTGGATTACCTTTTATCGGAAAATCAGGCGATCAAATCCATCCTGCCTCGACCCAGAAAAAAGGTTTTACCTAAACCTGAATGATTAACGTACCTACTTGCTTTTATCCATAATCTAAATAGTTACTTCAACATTCAGGATATTTTCGGCAAAGTGGGAAATATTTAAGAAGTTACCTTCAACTTTTTTTCCGTTAACGAGTATAGAGCCAATTCCAGAATTTTTAGAATTAGGATTTTTGACTATTAAGTGAATAGTTTTAGCTCTGAACTTTCTAGTTGCCGTAAATTCTTTCCACTCAGAAGGAATGTGCGGATCGATCATCATGCCTGTCAATTTTGGTTGGAAGCCCAGAATATAATCTAAACCAATGCGAAGCATCCAAACTGCGGTGCCTGTGAGCCAAGAGTGACTGGCTTGTCCGTCCGTGGAATGATCGGGGCTAGTGACATATTCAGCATAGACGTATGGTTCCACTTCGTAGCGATCGCTATTTTGGGAAGAATTAATCGGCATCATCCGTCGATAGATTTCATACCCAAAATCCACACCTCCATTTTTCTCATCTCCATTCAAAAGCGCAGCTAATACAAACCAAGAAGAAGCATGATTAAAAATTGCCCCGTTTTCCTTTTTGCCAGGTACGCACCGACTAATTAGCCCCACATTATCTTCAACCTCGGTATAGGAAGGAAAGACAATCTGCATTCCGTTCGGTTTTGCTAGATATTTCTGACAAGAAGCTAAAGCTTGATCGGCTCGATCTTTAGGAGCTAGTCCCGAAATCACTGACCAAGATTGAGCATTCAGAAAAATTTGCCCCTGTTTATGAGCAGCAATACCAATTGGTTCGCCATTATCCCTAAAAGCTCGTAAATACCAGTCACCATCCCAGCAAAACTCATTAACAGTTTCACCAAGATTTTTATAGACAGTTTGAAAGCGCCTTAAGTTAGTTTGATCATTCCTAATTTCTAATAGTTCAAAGGTCTTTTTCAAGACATAGCCGAGGAAAAATGTCCCCCATACGGTTTCACCTTTACCTTGGGTACCAATGTGATCTAGGGTGTCATTCCAGTCCCCATTTCTAATTTTTGGCATCCCGCGATCGCTCATATTGGCAATGGCATAATCAAGAGCCTTAATTAAATGTTCGTAAACTGTTCCTTGACCTCGATCGTGATAGTCAACTATTTCATCAAATATTGTTAAATCCGCAGTTTCATTTAGATATTCAACTAAACCAAAGGGAATCCATAAAGGCGTGTCGGAATGATTAGTTTTTTCGCCTGTGCCAGTTAGTTTAAAGAAATTATGGAGAGTTGAACCATCTTCAAACTGAAATTTTAAAGCATTTAATAATCTACTCCGAACTCGCTCAGGATCGACCATTACTACACCTAAAATATCTTGAAACTGATCCCTTAAGCCTGTGCCAAATAGTAATCCACCGTGATAGTAACCAGAATTGCGTGCCATATCAAAAGTCACAGCCGCTTGATACTGATTCCAAACATTGAGCATGACATTGAAATTTTGATCGGGAGTATTAACTTCAGCAGTTGATAAATAACGATCCCATTTTGTTTTTAGTTCTTGGAATTTACTATTAATAAATTCAATATTAGTTAGTGGATATTGTTTTAAGGGCGAGTCTGAGCCTTTATCTAAGTTTTTAGGAGCGATCGCTAAAGTAATCACAAAATCTATAGATGCAGATGCTTTTAATTCGAGTTTTGATTGCAATGCCACAATCGGATCGCCTGCGGTAATTTCTGTATTCTGCATGATCCCAGTTTCAATAGCCTGTGGGTTTGCTTCCGATCGCCACCGCCCAATAAAAGTATCTAAACTACTATCAAAGCCAGTAACTGGTAAAGAACTGGTAAAATAAAGTTGATATTTCCAGTCAATATTGGGTTGAGTCACAGACACCTTTTTATTCAATACCCAATAACGGCGAGTAGCAATTAATGCTTGAGTTTCTTGATCGAAATGAATATCGGTAAAGTGCTTATCATTTGGTTGATTAATTAAATCATTGAGGGCATTTCCCATTAATAATTCTGTGAAACTATAAATTTCCAGATTACGATTTTCACCAGTTAAATCACTAAGTTTTACTTGCCAAAATTCAGCATTAATATCATTGGGCACAAAGTAGGTAATCTCACCTCTAATCCCATAAATTTCCGTAATAATTTTGGTATAGCCCTGTCCATGGTGGCACTCATATTTGTCATATACCAAATCAATAGTTGGAGCCCAACTCAGTGACCAATATTTACCTGTCGCAGTATCCTTAACCATGACATACCGACCAGGGCGATCCCAAGGTAACGCGTTATATCTCATGCGGGTAATGCGGTTATCACGGGGAGAATCTAAAAAGCTAAATCCGCCGCCTGTATGGGAAATTAAACCTGTGTAATGCCCATTCCACATATAGTTAAACCAAGGGCGGGGCGTGCGGGGATCGGTGATAATAAATTCTCTGTAGTCATCACTGTAATGCCCGTATTTACTCTCAATCATCTTGCCCCTCTACAAAATCAGATTTTTCCTGTATAAGCTTAAACTTTTTAGGGGCGATCGCTCTAACCAATATTACAGGCCAAATATTATAAGACTGAAATTACAAAGTTTAAGGGAAACAGCTTAATAATTCTTGATTTAATAGCGATCGCATTAATAGCGGCTGTTTAGTCTGTATCCATGGATACCTTAACCAAAGCTTAAAACTAGGGATTTAAGATTCTATAGACCCAATAAATAAAGGATTATAGAAAATATGACTTCTTCTACCTATACCGAAACTCATTTTGAAATGGACTGGCGTGGATTTTTGGAAAATGTTTATAGAGGTAGAAGTCTATATTCCTATTCCAGTGGTCATGAAATCCCTATGTATCCCGACGAAATATGGATCGTGTGTAGAGGTATTGTCCAACTAAATACGATTCATGCCAGTGGCATAGAGGTAATTTTAGGAATTCTAGGGGCTTCTATGCCCTTTGGCATCCCTTTAACTAGCTTGAATCCCTATCGGGCAATCGCTTTATCCGACGTCGATCTGATGCGATTAAGCATGGCTGAAGTTGAGAATTCACCTATTTTGACCCAAGGCATATTTCGTCATCTTATGCGGCGACTCCAACAAACTGAGGCAATGCTATCTACTGTGAACCATAGACGGGTTGAAGATCGGCTGTGCCAGTTACTTTTATTGCTAAAAAATGAGATTGGACAAGAAGCTTCAGGGGGAACTCGCTTGAATGTACGACTAACCCATCAGGATCTAGCAAATGCTATTAGTAGTACTAGGGTAACTGTGACTAAAGCTTTGGGAGAACTGCAAGCAGATGGCTGGTTAAGTATAGATAAAAATCGGTATATTATTATCCATCAAAATTAATTACAACTGTAATTGATAAATAATAGATAAACCAAGCTAAGGAGTATGGTTATAGGCTCTAGCAAAGTTAAAATGTCTAGTTAAATTACAAATAAATGCCTAATAAAACCCTGTATGAATCTCTTGAGGCAAATGCAAATCAGTTTGTTGAAGTACTTTATCAAACACCTGCACAAGAGTATTGGTTCAAGGCGATCGCTACTCTAAATCAATTTTGGGCTGAATTTTTACGAGATACTCCAAATACTCAAGGACAAAATGGGATTTTCCTGACTAATTCACCCTTGCTGATTTCAGAGCAACTATCAAATAATTTTTGGGGCGATTTATCAGTTCAAGCTTGGTTCTTTACGGCTCATCAAGTATTATTACTACCTTCAACATTTTCATTTATTCATCCAGTCCATATTGTCACTTTTAATAAGAGCGAAGCTGCCCAGAATGAGTTGTTCTTGATTCTTGTCACCAAGCAATTTTCGGCTTTGTTTCTTTCCAACGAGTCCAAATTTCTATTTTCTTTACATCCAGAGGCGGTTACTATAGGGCTTAGGGCATTGAAGAATCTTATTTCCGATCAAGTACAGCTAACAGCACTTAATCAAAAGCTTAATGAATTTTGCCTAATAGTTCCATCCTATAAAGTTATAAGTAAATTTGCTCTAGCTCTTCTCAGTCAATCCCTAAGCCAGGAATTACCCATACCTGAAATTAAAGAAGTTGATACGATTAAAGCGATCGCCCACGAAGTCAACACGCCGCTAACCACGATTAGAACATTGATACGGTCTTTACTGCGGCGTCAAGATATAACTTCTCAAGTTCGCGATCGCCTCGAAAAAATAGATTTTGAATGCCAAGATCAAATTGAACGATTTAATTTAATCTTTGAAATTGTCAAAACAGATCAACAAGCAATTCCCACAGAACCAACTAGCCTAGATCAAGTCCTGCAAAATAATCTAAAAATATGGCAAAAACGGGCACAACGTCGCCACTTGAGTCTAAATGTTGAAATATTAGAGTTCACACCTGTAATTGTCAGTAATATTAGACTTCTGAGCCAATTACTCAATAGCGTGATTGATAGATTAATTCGCAGCTTACCTACAGACAGCCACATCAGTATTAGGATGGCTGTAGTTGGGAAATATATCAAGCTTCAATTTAATTCTCAAACCCAGCTTGAAGGGAATGCCCTAGCTCATAAAGCTGTTGGTCAATGGTTGCTACTACAACCCGACACAGGCACCTTAAGCCTAAGCTTGATGATTAGTAAAGCTTTATTTGGACTGATTGGAGGGAAGTTAACGATTAAGACCCATCCAACCTTAGCTTCCTATGATGGAGAAATCTTGACTATATTTTTGCCTATTAAGGATTAGAACCAAAGACTAAAAACAAATTAACTAATGGCTTGAGATGCTAATAGTTGTTGCTTAAATTGCTCTAATTTTGATGCCCAACGTGGATCTGGTTGGTGGGCTTCGTCAGAAGTAGAGATTTGGGAAGAACTGCGCTTGGTATCTGAGCGACGACCAGATGATTTACCACTAGCATTTTGTCCCCCGTTATTTTGTCTTGTAGCCTTGGGTGTAGGAGGGCTAAATTTTGGAGCTTCAGAATTTTCATCATTAGCATCAGAACCTTCGGAAACTTTTGACTGCCCTTTAGTTCGTGGTAGAGCTTCTTCGAGCTTGAGCATAACTCCATTGAAGTCATAGCCATTAAACTTTTCAATTACTGTAGTTGCAGCTTCAGGGGTTTCCACAGTTACAAAACCAAACCCTCGGCATTTACCAGTTTTGGTATCGCTAATGATTTTCAAAGAGACAGAATCTCCAGATTCACTAAAAACTTTTTCTAATCCTTCACGATC
>JBBQHY010000074.1:0-8527 GCA_038324415.1 Pseudanabaenales cyanobacterium
CTACTAGAACCATTGTTGGCACTGGTTGAGGTAATGTATTTCACCCCTTCAATCCCGTTTAGTTCTCTTTCTAGGATATTTGTCACCGTAGATTCTACAGTTTCCGCATTTGCACCCACGTAATTGGAACTTACTCTTACCTGTGGTGGCGCAATTTCTGGAAACTGAGCGATCGGCAGTATGAATATGCAAGCTGCTCCAATCAAAGTAATAATGATCGAGCAAACAGTGGCAAATACTGGTCTACGGATGAAAAATGCAGAGATTGAGAAAATCATTGGCTCAGGAATCTCCAATTAGATTAAACGGATAGCTGTCGAATGAACTTAACTGAACAGCCAAAATTATTGGTTTAATAATAGCCTAATCCAAAGTTAGTAAGTGATATTCACTTCTAAGATTAATTATGGGTATCTATAACAATCGAAGTATACAGAGCATAGATTTTGGGCACTTAGTAATAAAACGAACTAAAAAAGGACAGCCCCTCGACCATCCTTATATTTCTTATTCACTAACATTAAATCTATGCAGTTACGGCAATACGCACGGGGGCAGCATAGACACCTTTAGCATACTTAGCAGCAAAATCATCAAGGGATACAGCTTTAATCTTACTAGCATTTCCAGAGGTACCAAATTGGTTGTAGCGATCGCCACAAACTTTTTGCATATATTTAATAGAGGGCTTAAGGAAATGGCGAGGGTCAAACTCAGAAGGATTTTGAAAGAGAGCTTCACGCACAGCCGCAGTAATTGCTAAACGACAGTCGGTATCAATGTTGATTTTACGTACACCGTTTTTAATGCCTTTTTGAATTTCTTCAACAGGAACTCCGTAGGTTTCAGGAATTTCACCGCCATATTGATTGATTAATGCCAATAAATCTTCAGGTACAGAAGAAGAACCGTGCATAACAAGGTGAGTGTTGGGCAGACGACGGTGGATTTCGGCAATTCGATCCATTGCTAAGATTTCGCCAGTGGGTTTGCGGCTAAATTTGTAAGCACCGTGACTGGTTCCGATCGCTACAGCCAGAGCATCTACGCCAGTTTGAGTTACAAAGTCTACAGCTTCGGTAGGATCAGTTAATAGTTGATCGTGGGATAGAGTACCTTCAAAACCATGTCCATCTTCTTTGTCACCCATACCAGTTTCAAGGGAACCAAGGCAGCCTAATTCACCTTCAACACTAACACCAACAGCGTGGGCTACTTCAACGACTGAGCGAGTTACTTCTACGTTATATTCATAGCTGGCAGGAGTCTTGGCATCTTCCTTTAAAGAGCCATCCATCATGACACTGGTAAAACCGTGGCGAATTGCCGAGTAGCAGGTGGCAGGGCCGTTACCGTGATCTTGGTGCATAGCAATGGGAATATCGGGGTAGGTTTCCACTGCTGCTAAAATTAAATGCTTGAGGAAAGATTCACCTGCGTATTTACGGGCACCACGGGAAGCTTGCAAAATGACTGGACTATCAGTTTCGGCTGCGGCTTGCATGATGGCTTGGATTTGCTCCATGTTATTGACGTTATATGCTGGAATGCCGTAACCATTCTCGGCGGCATGATCCAACAGAAGACGTAAAGAGACGAGTGCCATATAAAATTCTCCTAAAGTTCTTGAAAATTCAGTATTTCGATTACCTAAAATCTTAAAACATTTTGAACATTTATGAGCTATAGATATTTTCCTGCATTGAGATCTTGACTAAAGCCCTTAAGCAAATCTAAAAGTTATGATCAATATAGATTAATCGCCATTATTTACTGTGCCAATTGTAAGTATGGATCTAAAATTATAATTCCAGCTTTAGTAGTCAATTTGCTTTTCTCACATTGCAACTTGTGAAGCCTAAAGCATAAGCGTTTCACTTCTATTAAGACTTGTAATCAGGCAATTAGCTAGGACATAATGCCATTTCCCGAGATCCTTAACCTGTAAAAATGTCAAGGAAAAAGTAGAAAGAAAAAAGAAAAAAGAAAAAAGAAAATGGTATGTAAACTAACGGTTCTTAGCCAAGAAGAACTCGTAAGATTGAAATCAGCCGTTGCTAAAGTTAGCTGATAGAAAACGGCAGTAGCAACTATAAAGGGATCAGCAGAATCTTGATGAGGTAAGTCAATCTGTCTACTCATCCTCGAATTGAAAATTAGAAATTATTTTTTAGATACTCCCTTCCCAGTCAAAGATTAGTATTTTGGGGTGTGTGTGGGCTGCGTTCCCACAAAGGGGCTTTGCCCCTTGCCCCTCTTTCATCTGTGAATATTTCTACGATGGGAAGGGAGTAGATACTTACTCAAAAAAGTTATTTGATTTCTCTTATCTTCTGCCGTAACCGAAGCAACCAGCTTAGACAACCCATACAATCTATCCCCAATCGAAAAGTCTTGATGCATCAGCAATATTCCAGCATGAATCCTATCTTCAGAAAAAAATAGCTTATGAAGCTTACTGAAATCTCGGATGTTATAAGTACAAATGCTGCGTACAGGACAAAAAACTAAGAGGAGTGGAATGCCTATCAGGAGAGAGATTAAGATCAAAAAAGGCAGGACGAAGGAAGTCTAGACCAAAACGAAAAAGACTCTTACTCCCTTCCCAGTCAAAGATTAGTCTTTGGGGGGTATGGGGGCTGCGCCCCCACGAAGGGGCTTTGCCCCTTAACCCCATTTAAACTGTGTATATTTCTATGGTGGGAAGGGAGTACTCCCTTATGCACAATCCCTACATAAATATGTTGAATGTTGTTTTGGTCACAACTCAGTACCCACGGTTCTAGGATCTTCATTAACCTCACTACCGTTTTAGCTATTTCGCTGTAATCTACTTCAAAATTTCGGAAAAATCTTTGTAATCGTTTGTATTATGATTCTGCTCTTGCTTCACCTACAAATCTAACAGCTAATTCACTTAGGTTTAAAGTCTTGACTCGAAATAATGAAATCAGAAATCGCTGCCGCAAATGCTAATCTTGCTCCATGCCATCCTAAGTGTGGACGTAATGCTGTTCTCAGTAGGATAATTATTTCAAAGGGGTTTCTAAGTTATGTTGCTATTTCTATGAAACCCTGTTCCTGACTTATTTACAACTTTTGTCTTGTACTGAGGCGATCGCCTTGAAATCATTCTATTCTCACCGAACTATCCTCCCATTAATCGCAAAGTTGCTATTTCCGCCAAGGATTTGAATGAACTAGTTCTAGACTTCCGTTTCGATCTGAAAAATCCCACATCTTAAGATGTCAAAGTCTTAGGAAAAAAATTCTACGATCTAATAATTAAACCTCTTGAACCAGATCTCAAACAGTTAAAACTGACAACTATTCTCTATACTCCCGATGAAGTTTTACGCTATCTGCCCCTAGTCAGTCTCTATGCCAGCAAACAGTGGCTAGCAGAAAAATATCAGGTCAATAAGGAGATTTCCTTTAAAAAATCTACCCAGCCCCCTGCCCCCAATTCTGGGGGTTCTGAAAATTAAAGCCTCCAGAATTGGGGATTTAGGGGCTTCGGATTGGGTAATTTTTTTGCCAGAAACCGCCTAATTTAAGTGAACTTTAATCATCCGTATTTTTGGTCTAGCTTTATCTTAATTGGTAGTGGAAATTAATAAATCTGATCTGCTAGGGAACTTTTAAAATGTTTTCTCGTGATTGGACTAGGCAGGTTAACATATCCAAAGGCTTAAATAAAATTTTAAGATCGCAGCTTTAATCTTCCTCTTCTAAGTTCTCGGCTAAATATTACAGATCAGAAATTCAAGACTCCAACCTAATGAAGCAACATACAAAATTATCTTTTCTGGCAGCAGGTATAGTCTTAATAGTTGGCGGCGGGTATCCGATTTATAATTCTCTTTTTTCTGGTAACGCTTCTACTAGCAGTACTAATACTTCAGCTGTAGCTAATATTTCAGCTACAGCTAATATTTCAGCTACAGCTAATACTTCAGCTACAGCTAATATTTCAAGTCCAACCAAGATTTCCCAAGGGATTACCCCTGTATCTCCAGTCTTTAACTTAGGTAGTAATCTAGCGCAATCTCAATGGATCTTGGCATTAGAGAAGCGATCGCAAGCGTTAGAACAAAGTATTGACCGTAGTCGAAGCCGCTATGTTCTGGCAAATATTTATCTCTCGAATCGGCGCCCCAATGAAGCTTTAGCTCTACTTAAGGATTTAGAAAATGAATATCCACTTTTAGCTGAGTATATTGTTTTGAAGCGATCGCAGGCTTTAGCTGTAGTTAACCCCAGTCAGGCACAGGAAAGTTGGAATCAAATTTTGCGAGACTATCCCCAAGGTTTTGCCGCCGCCTTTGCCTTGAATGCCATAGGACGTAATAATGAAATCACAACCAAATTTCCTAGCCATCCTCGATCGCGTACAATCCTTAAAACTGAACTAGCAAAAACTCCTAATCGCTTCGATCTGTTGGTACAAATGGCAGTGTATTTTAATGACGAACAAGATATTATTCCTGTCCTAAATCGCTTAGTCAGTAATCATCGTAATAAGTTAAATCCTGAACAATGGTCGGCGATCGCCCAAGGCTATTTTGAGCGTAGAGAATATACTAAAGCTAATTTAGCCTATGGTCGGGCAGTAACTAACCCAGATAATTTATATTTGTGGGGTCGGAGTTTACAGAGAGCTAATCAAAGTGGTAATGCCAGTAATGTGTATGCCCGTTTGGTTCAAAGTTTTCCTAGCCAACCTTTAGCTCCTAGGGCGATTTTGCGGATGATGGATATTGCTAGTAGTAAAAATGATCGAGGTAATGTCAATAAATTAAGCGATCGCCTGATTGCCAATTATCCAAATACAGCTAGTGAAGGCTTATTAAAAAAGCTGAATCTTCAAGAAAAGCTAGGGAATAATGCCCAAGCCACTCGAAACCTAATTCTGACTAATTATTCCCAAAGCAATGAAGCGGGAATCCTAACATGGCAAGCAGCACAACAGCAGGCAAAAAATCGTAATCTTAAATTGGCGATCGCTCTCACTCAAAAAATTATCACAAATAATTCCCAGTCAGAAATTGCTGCCGAAGCAGGGTATTGGGGAGGTAAATGGGCAAAGAGTTTAGGAGATAGCGCCATAGCGAAACAGGTATTTCAAGCTGTAATTACTAAGCATCCAGATTCTTATTTTGCGTGGCGATCGGCAGGTCAGTTGGGTTGGCAGGTGGGAGATTTTACGACAGTGCGGAATGTTAACCCAACAATGATTCAGCCTGAAGTGCGGATGCCTTTACCATCTGGGTCGGCAACTTTACAAGAACTTTATCTATTAGGGCAAGATGGAGACGCTAGCGATCGCTGGCAATTTGAAACTAGGGGTAAACCCCTTAGAGCTCCCAATCAAATTTTTACCGATGGCGTGATTAGGGTTGGAGTCAATGATAATCTGCGGGGGCTGCGCCAAATTGAAAGTATGTATTGGTTAGATGTTACCGATCCTGAAAAAGCTGATATTAAAAATATTCTTAACCAGCCTACTTTTGCCCAAACTCTGTATCCTCTGCATTACTGGGATTCAATATCTCGCTGGTCTAGCACTAATAATTTGCCAACCCCTTTAGTAATTGGCTTAATCCGCCAAGAATCTAGATTTGAGTCCCAAATTGTCTCTAGTGCTGGGGCGATCGGCTTAATGCAGATTATGCCAGAGACAGGGGCGTGGATTGCTGGCAAAAAGCGAACTAGTAATTATTCTCTGCGAAATCCAGACCAGAATATAGAATTCGGGACTTGGTACCTTGACTATACCCATCGAGAATTTGGCAATAATACTATGCTAGCAGTTGCTAGCTATAATGCTGGTCCAGGTAGGGTGAAGCAGTGGGTTAATTCTTTTGGTGTTAATGATCCTGATGAATTTGTCCAGCGTATTCCTTATGATGAAACCAGAGGCTATGTCTATAAGGTTTTCGGTAATTACTGGAACTATTTACGCTTATATTCACCGCAAATTCAGCAGCAAATTAATCAACTTGGCAATCTTTAGAACTGCGTAAAACTTAAGGCGGTATTCTGGTGAAAAATTACCTAATCCGAAGCCCCTAATTCCCAATTCTGGGGACTTTAATTTCCAGAACCCCCAGAATTGGGGCAGGGGGCTGGGTAGATTTTTCAATGGAATCTCCTAATTAGAACACTACCACTGAATCTTATTCACTTTCACCCCTCGATAGGTTGTAACCTTTGCTTTGACAGGATCTTTAGAAACTATGGGAGAATCTATAGGTATTGACTGAGACGTAATTTCAGTTGGAGCCTGAATTCTAGTGTCCGTATCCTCCATTGAAGAATTACTGGAGATGTCAAGATTGGAGCCACGATAGCTGGAAATAGAAGTTACCTTAGAGGCTGGGTCAGATGATTTAGCGATCTCACTCTTAATTTTAGTAATTTCAGATTCGAGGATTTCAGAGTAAATATCGGCAATTAAACCTGAAACTTGATTTAAATCTGCTATTTTCAAGTCGGATTCAAGTGCATCTACGATTAGGGGGATTGTAGTATTAAGTGTTGCTTGGTTAAGCTTGGATACAATGGCGATCGCTCCACATTTTCCCGTTGCCCATTTTTGTTCATAGGGCTTAATTTGGCTAGAGCTAGAGTTGAGAAGTAATACTTTAATAGGGACATCTAAACTACGGCACCAGTTACAAACTGGAACTACCTGTAAACTATTAGAAGTAGAACTTTTGATCCCAATATCCATAATTAATAAATCTGGTAAAGATTGAGCCTCAATTGCTTTCAGCATTTCCACAATATCAATATTTGCAGGTCGCCAATCAACTCGAATACCCTGAGATTGAAGTGCGGCATCCCAGATTTTTCCCTGTTGCTCATCTAGCTGAAATATTAAAACTGTTTTGGGACTTTCAGGCATGGACTTATATCAATAATGAATATTGAACCTTAAATAAATTTTGTTTAGATCAAGCTATCACCTTACAGTTTTTAACATTGGATTAATGTTATCTAAACAACTAAAGTTCTAAAAAATTTATTTTCCTGTGTTTATAAATACTCTCCATCTCAAGCAGTTTCGCAATTACATCGATCAGGGTGTCGAATTTACCGCCCCTAAGACAATTATTTTGGGAAATAACGCCCAAGGTAAATCTAATCTATTAGAATCAATTCAGTTACTTGCAACCTTGAGATCGCCTAGAGTGAGCCGAGATCGAGATTTAGTAAAAAATGGTGATCCCACTGCCGAAATCAAAGCTACTTGTAGGAGATCGCTATCTGAAGTGGAACTTGTAATGCGGTTACGGCGGGAAGGAAGGCGGAGTCTCATCTTAAATGGTGTGAACCTAACTCGCCATTTGGATTTTTTAGGACAGGTGAATACCGTGTATTTTTCTAGCCTCGATCTAGATCTAGTGCGCGGCAGTCCTGAATGCCGCCGTGATTGGCTTGATAATATTTTGATCCAGCTAGAACCTGTATATCTAAGTTTTTTACAGCAATATAATCAAGTCCTACGCCAGCGCAATGCTTTACTTAAGGGCATCCGTCAGGGCAAATTAACTAATGATTTTGGTCAAGTAGCGGGGCAAATGGCAGCTTGGAATGCTCAGTTAGTGGCTACAGGCACAAGGCTAACCCGCAGGCGATCAAGACTGGTGAAAAGGCTAACCCCGATCGCTCAAACTTGGCATAACAGCATTAGTGGTGGCAGTGAACTACTGGATATTTTCTATACTCCCAAGTTTCAATTTCAGGATACTGATTCTGTGGAAACCGTACAAATGGCTTTTTTAGGACAACTTGAAGCCAAAGCGATCGCCGAACACCATCAAGGCGTTAGCCTAGTTGGCCCTCATCGCGATGAAATTAACCTCACTATCAATCAAACCCCTGCAAAGGAATATGGCTCTCAAGGGCAACAACGCACATTAGTCCTAGCCCTCAAATTGGCAGAGTTAGAACTAATCGAGTCAATTATTGGCGAACCGCCTTTACTGTTACTTGACGATGTTTTAGCCGAGCTAGATTTACAAAGACAAAATTATTTACTAAGTGCGATCGCCGATCGAGTTCAAACTATTATCACTAGTACCCATCTTGGGGCTTTTGATGGCGGCTGGTTAAATTCAGCCCAAATTTTGCAGGTGGAAAATGGTAACGTAAAATTTAATTAAGGACACTAATCATAATGGAATAAAAATTCATGGAAGCCTTTGACCCTAAGCCCCCTGATTGGTTGATCACCGCAGTTCATACCTATAACTTTTGCTGTCCTAACTGTATGCGGTCGCCCAAGGAAGCTAAATCTGTATGGTTAAATCGCCGATCGCCTGTATATATAGAAAACCGTCGGCGCAAGTGGCAAGAATTTTATCATTGTGAATGTGGAACCGCTTGGTGGGCTTGGAGTAGCGATCGTCCTCCTTCTAAATTTGCTGGACGAGAGCAAGTGGAATAAAGCTATACTTAAAGGCTTGAATACTATAGAAAACTAACTCAAACTAATATGTTCTGGGCTGATAAAATCGGA
>JBBQHY010000075.1:0-8525 GCA_038324415.1 Pseudanabaenales cyanobacterium
ACTGAGATGAATTTATATCCTTCTTGGATCGGTTGATTAAGAAGTTCAAATAAAAGACTATTAAAGGTTTGGAAAAGCTTATAGAAGATGGTGTCAGTTCGCATTTTATCAAGTGATTTAAGTCGTAATCTCAGCCTGAAGTTGCTACACCTTTTCTATTGTTAATCCAGTTACTTGGGCTACTTGCAGAATGCTCATCCCCGTTTTGGGACATTGTGCACTCCAATAATCATGGCTAGGGTGGATTTAAGCTGTTTACGGGGAATTACGGCATCTACCTGACCGTGAGCTAATAGATACTCAGAGGTTTGAAAGTCGTCAGGAATCTTTTGTTTTAGGGTTTGTTCAATTACTCTTCTACCAGTAAAGCCAATTAGTGCCTTTGGTTCAGCTAAAATAATATCCCCCAGCATGGCAAAGCTAGCAGTAACTCCACCTGTTGTCGGATAAGTAAGAATGGGAATATATAGCAATTTAGCTTGACGGTGGCGATCAAGGGCGGCGGAGGTTTTTGCCATTTGCATTAAACTCAAAATCCCTTCTTGCATTCTAGCTCCCCCAGAGGCACAGACCAGAATTACAGGTATTTGCTTTTCCGTTGCAGCTTCTATGAGGCGAGTAATCTTTTCGCCCACGACCGAACCCATGCTACCCGCCATAAACCGAAAGTCCATGACTCCTATGGCTACAGCAATGCCTTCGAGTTTACCAAACCCAGTGACGATGCTATCTCCTAAGCCTGTACTTTTTTCGTTTTCAACTAAGCGATCTTTGTATGCCTTACGATCGCGAAATTCCAGAGGATCACAGGCACGTAAATTGTCATTAATGTCTGTCCTTGAAGTTGGCTCGATTAAATGGGAAATTCTTTGCGCGGCTGTAACTTGAACGTGATGCTGGCATTCGGGGCAAACCATGAAATTGTTCTGAAGGTCTTTAATATAGGTCAATGCATCGCAGGAATCGCACTTGTACCACAAGCCATCAGGAATATCTCGCTCTTGATATTGGGGTTCAGGTAAGGTCGATTTACGGCGATCGGCAAACCAGTCAAAAAGTGACATATCTTAAAAAATATTAGATATAAATATTGAATCAATTCAAATCATAACGTAACGAATTACCTCCCTCAAATATGAATTGAACCCTGAATCAAAAGTATGATCAATCCTTCATGGGTTTCATAATAGCGGGAGTGTAGTATTTATCCAAAGCACATAGTTTCCAAATCCAAGGCGATCTCACTGCCAAAACTAATAAAACTAAAACCAATAGCAATAATACTCGCACTATAGAATCGTCTCCCCATGCCAACTTCCCAAAATAATGGGAACCAATTAAGACCACATGAACAACCGTCAAGATTAATGCAGGCAAAGTCAAAAGATGAATCTGTCGCCAATAGTTCCCCAAGTTTTGAACTGCTCGATCAAAGCTCGTTATAGCCGCAGGTGTAATCAAGCACATTGCTAAGATGCCCGCCCACATTCCCACCTGATGCAATGGCAGCATAAATAGCAAAGCTCGAGAATTCCAGCCCCAGCTATGCTCAAACATATGCAGAGTATGAATTAACCCTAAGCCAAATGCTCCTACGCCCAAACCTCTACGATATCGATAGGGAAAAGCCCATATAGCCTTGATCGGTCTGGCAATTAGTGCCAAACTCAGAAAAATCAAAGCTGCATGTCCGCTATAGTCAGCCATCATGTCCCCAGTTCGCAGCAGCGTAATCACCCCGATCGCCACAGTCAACCAGCCCCCCAACCGTGAGAGTTGTCCGCGTTTATCACTACTAAGGTGAGAGCTAAATACTCCAACTCCAACCATGACAGGTAGCGTCCCCAGACCAAATGCCAACATCGTGGCACCACCCACCCAAAAACTTGCAGTCTCCGCCGCCTTGATTTGAGCCGCATAGAGAAATCCGCAGGGCATTAGCCCCCAAGTGATTCCAAGGCATAGAGGGTTTTGAGGTAATTTGAGCATTAAATCGTGGATGCCCCAAGTTTTTAAATTTTTAGGGTTGGAATCTTTTCGGGAAAGCTTTATCCATCTCGAAAGATTTAGTTTTAGCCCTAACTGCGAAAGTCCAAACAAAATTAAAATTACGCCCGTAGCGATCGCAATTCCCCGTCTCACAGAACTATCAATCCCTGCTAATTGCCCACCTGCAACTAAAACCTCAGAGATCGTCCCAATCACTCCACCAATCGTGCCATAGCTCAATAATCTACCTAAATTGAGCCACAGATGAAAAGTTAAAGCTGGAACTTTTGCCTGATCGTTCTTCTGCTGATTCAAAGAAAATGCCAGAGCGATCGGGCTACACATCCCCGCACAGTGCCCAAAGCTTCCCAAAAATCCTAGTGCTGCTATTAGTAAAAGATCAGAGAGAAAAGTAAAGGCTGAGGCATTCATTAGTGATTAATTTCGCTTTATTTGCGCTGTGAAGTCTATTCTAAAATTTTTGATATTGCATATGTTTGGACTATGGCACGAAATCTATTTCAAAATTTGATTAATTATGATAGTCTTGATACCTCACTGAAGAATTTAAGGTGCATCTAAGGGTTACTAACTCAACGGTAGAGTACTCGGCTTTTAACCGATTTGTTCCGGGTTCAAATCCCGGGTAACCCATTGCTTCAAAAAGCCATATCTAAGCAAGCATATCAAAGCAAGAAAGTTAAAGGAAATTGCAATATCAACACATCCCCGTTTTACCTGATCCCTTAATTTCAGGAATTCAAGTAAAAAGCGGCGGGCTATATCTTGACTGTACCGTGGGCGGTGGTGGACATAGTGAATTAATTTTGCAGAGTTTTGAAGATATTAAACTCCTGGCGATCGATCATGATGAGATGGCGATCGCTGCGGCTCAGACCAAATTAGCTAGATTTGGCGATCGCCTTAAATTTTGGCATGGTAATTTTAGTCTCTATCTTCCAGAGCAGAAATTTGACGGAATTATTGCCGACCTTGGCGTAAGTTCAGCCCAGCTAGATATGCCCGAACGGGGGTTTAGTTTTCGAGATACTGGCGATCTAGATATGCGGATGGATCAATCCCAAGATCTTACGGCTGCGGATATTGTGAATGATTTTGCCGAAACAGAGCTATCGAAAATGTTTTTTGAATTGGGAGAAGAGCGGTATTCCTATCGAATTGCCAGAGCGATCATCAATGCTCGTCCCCTCCAAACCACGATCCAACTTGCTGATGTCATTTTTCATTCTGTACCTCGAAATTATCGCTACGGTCGAATTCATCCTGCTACTCGTGTGTTTCAGGCACTAAGAATTACCGTAAATCAGGAATTAAAATCCTTAGAGACCTTGCTGCAAAGAGCCCCAGACTGGTTAGAGATAGGTGGAAAAATCGCCATAATTAGTTTTCATAGCCTCGAAGATCGGATTGTGAAACATCGACTAAAAGAAGACGATCGCCTGCGAGTTGAAACAAAGAAACCCATAATTGCTACGGAATCAGAAATTGTCACCAACCCTCGCTCCCGTTCTGCCAAACTTCGCATTGCCACTAAAATTGCTCTGGAGAAGTAGTTGGTATGTTGCTGAGTCCATCACGGAGATACAGTCTGAACTTAAGTGAATTGTCTAAAGATTTAACTCAATCGAGCTTTTGATCAAAGTGGATAATGTAGTTTCTTGTTCCATATATCACTCTATGAAATTTAACCATCAGATTGCAACTGTTTCATTGAAGGCGTATTTCCAGCAGATAAATTTATAAATATTAGAGAATATGAGAAAGGGATTTTGTGTACTAACTACTTACTTAACCTATACTCCCTTCCCACCATAGAAATATACACAGTTTAAATGGGGTTAAGGGGCAAAGCCCCTCCGTGGGGGCGCAGCCCCCAACACCCCCAATGAACTACTCTTTGACTGGGAAGGGAGTAGTAGATTGTTTAATAAAAGACCGCAAGGGTAGAAAAATTAGGATTTAACAAATATGAGTTATTGTTTTAGCCCCAATTGTAAAGCCCCTGTTAATCCTAACGATGTGACTCAAAGCCAAGGTTGTGGAGCCTCTCTTATCCTACGTAATCGCTACTTGATTCTGCAACCCATATCTAGTGGAGGATTTGGTAAAACATTTCTAGCTGTTGACTTAGATATGCCCTATAAACTACGGTATGTGGTCAAACAGTTTTTACCGAGATCGTTTAACTCTGAAGACACAATAAAGGCAGCTAATTTAGTCAAGCAAGAGGCTTTTTTGCTCGAAAAGTTAGGTAGGCATATGCAAATACATTCATTATTTAGTTATTTTAAGGTTGAAAACATTTTATATTTTGTTCAAGAATTTGTAGACGCTCAGGATTTACAAAAAGAATTACAAGCCAATGAGACTTTCGATCGCCCTAAACTAATAGAACTTCTGAAGAACATATTACCTGTCCTAAAGTTTGTACACGAAAATAATATTATTCATCGTGATATTAAGTCAGCAAATATTCTGAGGGCAAAGGATGGGCAATTTGTTTTAATTGACTTTGGGGCTGCTAAACCAAATTCCCAAAAAGATATGGCATTGGGAAGCGTTTTTGGGAGTCGAGGCTATATCGCCCCAACTTAAACTTCTTGCCGCACCTGCTAGCGATTTATATAGTCTTGGAGCAACCTGCATAAATTTAATTACGGGTAAATCTCCTTCCCAACTTCAAGATACACCAAATGATATTTTTCGATGGCAAGATTATCTGCCTGAAGGTGTAAAGATTGATGATTATTTAGGTGATCTGTTGAATAAAATGACGACTCCCAATCTAGAGCAACGCTATCAAAATGCCGATGAAGTCTTAAAGGATTTAGAACTTTGTCTGCTCCCACCTTAGAACAAGACTGACGAAAGGTACCTTTATGTTATTCCCTCTAAGCATGACTTTTCATCACTAGCGCAATTCTTGGAATCAGGTACTCCCTTCCCACCATAGAAATATACACAGTTTAAATGGGGTTAAGGGGCAAAGCCCCTTCGTGGGGGCGCAGCCCCCACACCCCCTAAAGACTAATCTTTGATTGGGAAGGGAGTAACTTAAAAGTGGCTGATATTGAAACCTGGAATTTAATCTGTACTTCTTTGGGTAAGTCACGAAATAGTAAGTTATTAGATCTAGATATCCGCAAAATTCCTTGCAACGATTTTCTTAATATTGATCTTCTATCGCAGAGATACTCGGAGGGAAGGTTCGGTTTTAGTGTTAAGTCTGATATTTTTGATACTGAAGGAGGAGACTATAAGAGTTTCTGCGATCGCATTGGTTATCGATTCAAGCTAGCGAGTAGATTAGTTTGGATAGATACAAGTAGAGTTAGCTAAAGTTTTGACGCTCCTAAAGGTCATCTACCATGGATTTCTGGTTTATATGGTTCCTCTGGAGCCCTAGGGCAGGAAGAAGTAATTATCGCCATGAAGTCCACATTAGCTTCCTGCCAAATAAAGTTCTCCCGCTTTTGTGTGGTCAATCTATCCAGTTAGCTGTTTAAATAGCGCCTTAACGGAAAGGTGGAGCGTACATCAATCCGCCATTTGTCCATAACTTATTTAAGCCTCGATCAATATTTAATTTAGTACCTACACCCAGATTGCGATCATAAATTTCGCCATAGTTACCAACTGACTTCACCACCCGTGCCGCAAAGTCGTTTGTTAATCCCATATTTTTACCGAGATCGCTGCTTTTGCCATTGGCATCAGGAATACCTAGAAATCTAGTAATTTCAGGATTATTTTTATTTGATTCAGAAATATTTTTAGAGGTAATACCCAATTCCTCGGCTGCGGTCGCGCCATAGATAATCCACCGTACAGCATTTGACCACCTAGAATCTCCATCTCTAACTGCAGGAGCTAAGGGTTCTTTAGACAATACTGCATCCAATAAAATATGATCGGTAGACTTTGGTAAAAGTGTACGGCGAGAACTTAAGGCAGAGAGATCGGCAGTCACAGCAGTACAACGCCCCGCTTGATAGGCGTTAAACATGGCATTAACTTCATCAAAAGTTACGGGCTTATAAGTAATATTGCGTTTGCCCAGTTGCTCGGTGAGGTTTGCCTCGTGGGTGGTACCAACTTGAATACAAATTGATGAATTTTTTAAATCTTCTAAAGACTTGATGTTGCTGCTCTTTTTGACCATAATTCCCTGTCCGTCATAGAAAACCACTGGGGCAAATTCCAAGCCTGTGTCAGTATCCCGACTGGCGGTAAAGGTAGTATTACGGCTTAAAATATCGATCTCGCCAGTTTGTAGGGCTGTAAATCTCTCCTTAGCACTAAGATTGCGATATTCCACAGCTTCAGGGTTATCAAATAATGCCGCAGCGATCGCCCGACATACATCCACATCTAAACCCGAATATTTACCCTTAGGATCAACAAAACTAAATCCTGGCACTTCGCCACTCACCCCACAAACTAAAGTTCCTCGCTTCAATACCACATCTAACCTGCTAACCTTCTGAGAACTAGGAGCAGAACTGGTGCAAGCAGCTAACCCTAATAAGCTCAGAGCTAAAATGCTGCTCTTAAATTCCCGCCCCTTCCATAAATTCATCATTTTCAGGTTTTGCCCCGTTACAACTAAAATTTTTAGGTCTCACATCCTTAAGCAGGTCACAGTCGATGACAAAGGTGTTACCTAATCTTTGCTGTTGGGTTTCTGACTGCTGGATTTCTAACTGCTCCACCCGTTTCAGCAAGCCTCTAATAACGTCGCCTTCGGGGTCAGGGATGTGAGAATGATCCAAAGGTGAGACAATTTCACCATGCCGATGCACCACTCGCCCCGGAATTCCTACCACAGTACAGTCTGTAGGAACACTTTTCAGCACAACCGATCCAGCCCCAATACGGGAATTATCGCCAATTTCAATATTTCCAAGCACCTTTGCCCCCGCCCCAATCACCACATTATCACCAAGGGTTGGGTGACGCTTACCAGTCTCTTTGCCTGTACCACCAAGGGTTACACCTTGATAAATTAAAGCATTATCGCCAATAATTGCCGTCTCACCAATCACAACGCCCATGCCATGATCGATAAAAGTACCCTTGCCAATCACTGCGCCTGGATGGATTTCAATCCCTGTCAGCCACCGTGCCATTTGTGAAATCATCCGAGGAATTACTGGTAATCGTAAATTATGGAGCAAATGGGCAAATCTATACAGCCAAATAGCGTGTAGACCTGGGTAGCAGAGTAAAACTTCTACCCAATTGCGGGCAGCAGGGTCTCTAGCAAAAATTACCTTAAAATCAGTGTGGAGAGTAGTAAACACTGGCAATATCTCAAAAATTTACGTGTGAAATTTCTAGCTTTAAAATTGTAAAAAATGCTTAATAAGATCATATCAGTTATGATGACATGGTTAGTTTTTTAGAATTCAAACAAAAAGTTTCCTGCCTATTATCTATAACCTAATCAAATCAGTTTTCTGACTAATTTGAAATAGACCGATCTACTGTTGTTAATGCTGGCTTAGAGAAATTAATTTATTAAACTCCCTTGCAAGTATAGAAATAATCTCACTGGATTTAACTAAAGGCATTACCCATAATCTTGTCTTCACAAGAAGTTTATGATTGAGAAAAAGTTCGCTTAAAAATAGTCTGTAAATTATCATATTCTTGGGAATGACCTTGTCTCTTCACGAATCTAATTCGATTTTCAACTAACATTTTGGCATCTGAACGAGTTATTGGATCAAACTGTAATCCACCAGAGTTTTGAATAATCAAAAAGAATAGGCGTTGAGCATACAGGGTAGTGAACAAGCTTTTCTGATCATCTACGAGACAAATACGAGAAAGTAGTCCAAAAGTAGGATGGTTAAGATAGGTTTCGGACATCTAAAAATAGGGTACCTCTATGTAATTGCCATTCGATCAGAAAAAGTTGGTTGAAAGTATTACTCTCTTTGCTCATATTCAAGAAATTTGAATTTTTAGAGATGCCTAATACGGTCAATAATCTCATTTAGAGCAGAAGGTAATTTTAATTGTAATTGCATATAGACATAAAAGTCTTATTACTTTGCAATATTTCAAAACTCAGTTAAAAGTTAGGCAAATAAAGTCAAACAAGTAATTAAATTCGATGGGCCGAGATGGATTTGAACCAACGTAGCTTACGCAGCGGATTTACAGTCCGCCCCCATTAACCACTCGGGCATCGACCCAGTTTATTTCAGGTAATGATCATAACATATAGTTTTCAATTGCTCCTGAAAATATTTTTCGAGTGAATTAGATAGGTCTGAAATACTTGGTAATCTCTCTTACTTACTCCCTTCCCACCGTAGAAACTGGAGTTTAGACTAATAAGTACCTCTAGCAGGAAATCTCCCGCCAGTTAAAACTGACAGGATAAGTTCGTAAATCCGAAAATTATCTATGAGGCGATGTCTTCAGGCACTTTCTTTATCTTAGAAAACCCTTTTTTGACCGTTGGACAGTAAGGACGTTTGCTTCTTGTTTTCCCCAAAGGCCAA
>JBBQHY010000076.1:0-8511 GCA_038324415.1 Pseudanabaenales cyanobacterium
TAGTGGTACTAAAATGTCACCTTGAGCTACTTGAAAGCCATTATCTCTTGCCACAGATGAGCCGCCGTTAGTTTTTCGCCAAATTACTCGAATAAGAGGATTTTCTTCTAATTTCTTACAGGTATTAATTGTACTGCGATCGCTAGAAGCATCATTAACAACAATTATTTCTAAGGGCAGTAATGATTGCGCTAAGACACTATTCACAGCCTCTAAAATTAATTCTCCTTCTCGATAACAGGTAATGACTACGCTAATATTATTCATATTTTTTAATTAAATTTGAGACCCAGAAAGCAGTGGCGCACGCGCAGTGTGCACCACTGCTTTCTGGGTTTTATCGCACCTATCTACTTAATTTTAGTCTTAGTTCTAGCGGTAAAAATCTTAAAATAGTAATTAGTAATATTGATAAATACTTTTTACAAAACATCACAATTCCCCAAACTCCATAGGCTTGCCAATTAATATTTAACCATATACGCCAACTTAATCCAGATTGGGGTACAAATACTAATTTAAGAATATCTAGGGCTTTACCTTTGCCCATCAACCAATTCTGAGGATAAAGTTTAGATTCCCCTGATATGCCATATACCGAATTTCTATTGTCTACATAAATTGAGAATCCAGCTTTTTGGGCAAGAATTAGGTAAAGAGAATCACCACCATAATGAGGTGCGACCTTTGGATTAGGATAGCCAATTTTTTGGACAACATTTCTTGGCAAGCAAACAATATTGCCACTCAATACATCACAGGGGGTTACCATCTGTGACAGTGGCTGAATGAATCTATATCCTTTCCATGTTTTGACCTTACCTCCAAAGGCAATTTGATTGGAAGTTCCCATTTCTATTCCTTGACAACCGATGATTGAGTCTTGATGAGTAGAGGTGAAGTCGATTAGATCCGTAAGGGTGCGATCGCTAAACTGACAATCATCATTGAGCCAGATGAAATACTCTGCTCCCTGTTTATAGGCATATTCCATTCCTAACGAGATAGCGCCCGTCCACCAGAGATTTCCATCTCCTTGCAGAATTTTTACACTGGAAAATTGCACTCGAATTGCTTCTGCCATCCCATCTGTGGAACCATCATCCACCACAATAATGTAATAGTGGTTTAGCTCACCATGTTTTTGCAAGTTCTTTAGACAATTTAGGGTAAGATGCTTGCGATTGTGAACGGGAATAATGATATGTACAGCTCTATCGTTAGGTCTCAATTTCTCTGTAATCATCTCTACTAAATAGTTCTTAAAACTAGTTTCTATTAGGAAATGTTTCTACTAAATTGTCATCTACTAACCCCCAATTTAGTTGATTAAAGATAATTGGAGCCTTGTTACTATGCATTTGGAATGCATAATCATCTAGTTCGCTCTCCTGTATTTTAGGTAACTTCACAGAAGATAGACGAGCATCCAGAGAATCATTGGATTCAGGAGTCCATCCACTGGAATGATCGATATGATAGACTGGCATTGAAGTTGACAAGATCACTTCTTTTAAACCACTGTAGTATGCCATAAAACAAAAAAGCGAATCTATATGTAGCGAATAAATTTCCAACTCTGGATAACCTCGCAAAGTTTCCCACGACCTCTTAGACATGAGAGTGAAATCGCCACAGGCATTGGTGTGAAGTTGAGCGCGATCGCGATAAGCCCAGAGATGTTTAGCTAATTTCGGGAAAAGATCGTATTGTTTGAGGTTATTCCAAATAAAGTGACGAAAAGACATTGGTAGGCGCTGTAAAGGTGAATAGGTTCTTTGATATTGCTTATTCACAAAATTGTAGACCCCATCACGTTTATATGACCTCAAGCAGTGACTGTCACAAAAGGCTAGCTGCTCTTGAATAGACGCTTCTAGAGGAATATTTTCATCTACGTCATAGCGATCAACGCGATAGAAACTATCAGATTTAAGTTTTTTACTGGCAAGAAACTCCATCAGGCGATCGGAGAATAAGATGTCAATATTTGTAGCCAAAACGTACTCCCCCTTGGCTTTACGAATACCAATATTCTTACCAATCATTTGAAATAAGGGAAGCACTTCCGCATATTTAAAGCGGTGATGAATATGCGGAGGTACTTCAATAATCCGAATAGGACAATTCAGGCTTTGAGGATAGTTCAAAGCATGAGTCAATCCTAGTTTGTCCTCTGGTGGATTCCACTCGATAATTATTAGTTCGGCTTTAAGTTTATAGCGATCGCACTGAGCAATTAGGGCATTAATAAAAATCTGCATCCGCCGAAGTAATCTGCCACCATGATTATCATTGCGCGATATTACTACAATAGACAGGTAAGGACTATCATTTTCCATTTTCTGATTTTTAAAGAGTAAAACTAGTTCATTGATTTAGTCATTTCGTCATAAATCCATTTGTAAGTCTTTTCCATACCATCCTTCAGAAGAATGCTAGGTTCCCAATCTAATAGAGAACGAATAAGAGTATTATCGCTATTTCTACCATTTACGCCTTTAGGAGCAGAAAGATTGTACGAACGTTCCAATTTAATGTTGGCGATTTCTTCTACAATATCCACTAGCAGGTTAATCGTTACTAATTGGCTGCTTCCCAGATTGATCGGATCGTTGATATTACTATCCATAATCGCTTGTGTACCTTTAATGCAATCATCAATGTACATAAAGCTTCGAGTTTGATTACCATCTCCCCAAATTTCTATTTTAGCCGAACCTGATAGCTTAGCTTCTATCACTTTGCGACATATAGCAGCGGGCGCTTTTTCTCGACCTCCAGCATAAGTCCCCCAAGGTCCATAGACATTATGATATCTAGCGACACGAGAAGCTATACCAAAATCATTCTCAAAGCACTTACACATTCTTTCGCTGAATAGCTTTTCCCAACCGTATCCATCCTCTGGCATGGCAGGGTAGGCATCCCACTCTTTTAATGGGAAAACTTCAGGAGAACTCTGCTTGTTAATGTTGTAAACGCAAGCCGATGAAGAAAAGAAAAAACGCTCAACCTTATATTTTTTGGATGCCAATAACAGATGAGTATTAATTAAAACACTCAGCATACAGAGAGCGCGATTGGATTCAATGAATCCCATACCACCCATGTCCGCAGCTAAATTGTATACCTGTTCAGCACCATGCAGAGCCTTGTCGCAAAGCTCTTTTTCCCTAAGATCTAATCGCAGATTTTCTGCATCGGCAGTGACCTGATACCAATCTTCAGTGGGTTTTATATCAACCGCTCTTACGGATTTTCCACTTTGCACCAACGCTTTCACTAAATGACCGCCGATAAAACCACCAGCACCACAGACTACAAACATATTTTTAACTCCCTATTCAAAATTTTTAGTAAGCTCTAGCTAGCGGAAACTCCGAGAGCAATATATTCGCAAGCTGATGAGAATTTTTCTCGATCTAATACATGCCAACAATCTAATACTACAGTGTCGCTAGTAACATCTCCAACATCAATGGTTTTAAACTCTTCGCATGGAGTCATAATCGCGATCACGTTTGCCTGTTGTAAGCATTCTTTCGTAGATTTAGCATATACAGCCGTGCCTCCCAATAATTGACGGGTGTTATTCATTGCCAGTGGATCGTATACAACCACTTTTTTTATACCTTTAGCAATTAGTTTCTGCGCCAAAGCAATGCCTTGAGATTCTTCAATTACGCTGGTATCTGTCTTATAAGCTAAACCCAGAATCGCTACGATAGAATCTTGAGAGAGCCGAGAAGATAACAAAGTAATCAAGCGATCAGCTTGTCTGCGATTAATCGTATCGGTAGCTTCGGCAAGAGTAGGCTCAACCCCTAAACTACGTGCCAACACACCAAAGGCGACATTATCGCGTGGGAAGCAAGGACCGCCATATCCAGTTGCACCTTTAAGATACTTTTTGCCAATTCGTAAGTCTTGACCAACTGCATCAGTGACTACATCGACATTTGCCCCAGGTAGACGTTCGCAAATTTCGCCAAGCATATTGGCATAGGAAATTTTTGTGGTCACAAATGAGTTAACCGAGATCTTTGTTAATTCCGCATTTATGGAAGTCATGCGCTTAATTGGTGGATTGTTTTCACACAAATGGCTATAAATCTCCTCTAAAATATCTCCCGATCGCTGGTCAGACTCCCCAATTAGGATGAAATCAGGATTGAGCATGTGGTGGATAATACTACCGATCGCAATGAATTCTGGGTTGTAACATAAACCAAAATCAATGCCACAGCGCTTACCAGAATGTTGCTCTAGTAAGGGCATAATCTCATTTGCGGTAGCCCCCGGCATCACCGTACTGGTAATGACTACGACATGAAAACTTTCTTTGTGTTTTAGGACTTCAGCAATCTCTTTGATGGCGGCTAATATATATCGCAAAGAAAACTTACCAGTTTCATCACTAGGGGTTGGGACAATAATAAAACTAATATCTGAATTGGTGATCGCCTCTTGATAGCTAGTTGTGGCTGATAAGTTTGCTTTAGAGAGCCGCATTAAATCCTCTAATCCAGGCTCAAATACTGGCGGTTTGCCTTCATTAATCAAACTAACAGTTAATTCGTTTACGTCTAAACCAATTACTTTGTGATTGCTGCTGGCAAGTAAAGCCGCTAATGGCGTGCCTAGCTTTCCCAATCCCACGACTGAAATGTTCATAAATGTATCTACTTCATAATTTTGGCTAACTGGATATGGCTAAAACGATCTTAGAAATTATAGCCAGAGATCGTTTTTATTCAGCTTCATATTTAAATCTTACCCACAATGACTATAAGACCGATCGCGTTACTTTACTGTTTCCAAGATATGGAGCTTTAGGGTTTTACTTCCGCAGTCACGCATAAATGCCACCCGATTTGGGATTCTAGCCAATGGAAAAGGCTGGGAGGCATCCACCGAAAATACCATTCTCGAACGTACTCATAATTGACGTATTCAGGAATAGAATAGGGAAAGATATGATCTACCCAAATATCGGTAGCATGAAAACCATGACTTTCTAGCAATTTGCAGATTTCATTGCGAGAATAGATATAGGTGATGGGACATCCAGTTTGAGCTTCAGAGTTTTCGGCTACTAGCTCTGATAAACGCCAAAATCGCCCCTCACCTTGAGTTAATAAAATCCAGAAAACTTTCCAAGAGTATCGATAGTAAACCATAATCTTAACTTTACTACCCACCTTCACATACGAGCGAATTTGCTCTAAAACTTTACTAGGATTAGGAGTATGGTGAATTACACCGAATGAGTACACCAAGTCATAAGCTTCAATCGGTACAACATTAGTCAGATCTTCAGCATTTGCTTGATAAAACTGAATGCGATCGCTAAGACCATAAATCTCGGCTCTCTGTTTTGCTAAAGTTAGCGAATTTTTCGATAGATCTACGGCTGAAACCAATGCACCGTGGCGAGCAAATCCAATTGCCGCCGTGCCAATTCCACAGCCAATTTCTAAGACTTTTTTGCTTTCCCAACTTTCAAATTCCGCAAAGTACGGAATGTGAGATTCCACAAAATACTTACGTGCTTCTACTTCATCAAAGTACTCTTTAGTCCCAATTGGCTGGAGAGAATGCCGAATATTACATGGACGACTATCCCAATAGCCTTTAACTTTTTCTATTTCGATTTTTTCAAACATGTTTGGTTCGCTAATTGTAAATATGGATAAAGTTTCATCCCAATCATTTCTCAGTTATGGCTATCTCAGGTAATTCTTCATCTGCCAAGCCCCAATTTTCTTTCCCTACTGAATAAGGGTAACAATCCTGTCGCATTTGTTTCACAGATTCTTGGAGTTCTTGGTCTGAAATTTGAGGAATACCTGCTGAAGATATGCGTTGAACCAGACTTTTATCTTTTTCAACTTCTGGAGTCCATCCGTAGGAATGATCTATATGATAGATTCGCATTAGTGGTGATAAGGCTTGCTCCTTAAAGTTCTTACTATAGTAAGCCATGTAAAGTAATAAAGAATCTAGATGAAATGAAAATATTTCTAATTCGAGGTAGCCGCGCAAATCGAACCAAGACTTTCTAGACATCAAAGTAAAGTCTCCACAAGCATTTGTATGCAACTGGGCGTGTCGATAATTTGTCAGAAAATAATTTCTGTACCATTGACTTGATAATCCCAGTCTTCGTAAAACTCCTCCAACTATGCGGCAAAGCTTGAAAGAAATTATGTTCGCAGGTGAGTAAATAACTTGCCGTTCTTTCGTTCTCACTGTCAGAGTATCATTGCGGGAACAAATCCGAATAACATTGTGTTCGCAAAACTCAAGTTGCTTGCTAATAGAAGCATCAGCAGGGATATCCGAAGAGATGTCATAGCGATCACATCGATAAAATTTGCTTTCTTCAAGTTGCCGAGATGCCAAGAAACTCATGAGCTGATTAGAAAAGATAATATCAATATTAGTCGCTAAGATAAAATCTCCCTTGGCTCGACGAATTCCTACATTCTTGGCAATCATTTGAAAGAGAGGTAATCGATCAGAATGCTGAAGACGACTATGCACATTCGGTGGAACTTCAATAATCCGAATACTGCAATACCCTTCGCCTTTAGGATACTGCAATACTTCAATCAATTTTTCTCGGTCTTTAGGTGGATTCCATTCTACCAAAATTAATTCGGCATGAAGCTTGTGGCGATCGCATTGCTCCACCAGACCATTGATAAATATCTGCATTCGCTTCAATAAATCAACGCCATGATTGTCGTTGCGAGAAGTAGCAATAATAGATAGATAAGGCTGTTGTTTAGATGATGTTTTTATATACTCATCACTCATGAAAATATCCTTTAATTATGTGTAGTTTGCCAATTCAGTTTTGGTCTAGTTAGACCACCGAAGTTTCCAAGATAATCTGCCTTTAAAATGCCATCATCAATAGCATCAAATGAAATACAGTTATCAAGTCTAAATCCATTTCCCCAATCCTGTGTAAAACAGATAAGAGAAATCTTTAATTTTCCAGCATTCAAAAGATTGCCGTATATACAGCAAGTACTTTTATATTTACCAGATTTAAAGTGTTTATTGTGGAAATTATTTTCTAAATTACTCAAAGAGCTAAATATACAATCATCATTTTCATTCATTAATACGATAGAGAATTGAATGGTGAGATCTTTTAGAACCTCAAAGTCAATTTCTACAAATGCTTCTTCCGAAATATTCACAGAAGAAATCGCTTTCCCACAGTAATTCCTTAATTTAATTGCATTTATTTTGGTTGATTCATTACCAGGTCTTTGTTCTCCTTCCCATACTATTTGACTACCAACTGATGGGTCACTTAAGTACATACTTAAGATATCGCTGGTCTTACCATATGCCTGAATTTCTCCTTTATTGATTAGACTACTAATATCGCATAATCTACGAATTGCCGACATATTATGACTCACAAATATAACAGTTCTACCACTTTCTCCAAACTCTCCAATTTTACCCAAACATTTACTCTGAAAAGCCGCATCCCCCACCGCCAAAACCTCATCCACAATCAAAATCTCAGGCTCCAAATGCGCCGCCACCGCAAACGCAAGCCTCACATACATCCCACTAGAATAATGCTTAACAGGCGTATCCAAAAACTTCTCAACCTCCGCAAAATCAACAATCTCATCAAACTTCTTCTTAATCTCCGCCCGACCCATCCCCAAAATCGCGCCATTCAGAAATATATTTTCCCGTCCTGTTAACTCAGGATGAAACCCAGTCCCCACTTCCAATAAACTCGCCACCCGCCCCTTAATCGATATCCTTCCTGAAGTTGGCTCAGTAATCCGACTAAGGATTTTTAAAAGCGTTGACTTACCCGCGCCATTACGCCCGATGATACCAACGCGATCGCCTTGCTTAATCTCAAACGACACATCCTTCAAAGCCCAAAACTCCTCATGCTCTGGATCTTCAAATTTTTGCATCGGGTGAAAAATTCTTTGCTTTAACGACCTTGCACCATTAGCGATTACATCACGCAGTGCGACATAGCGCTCCTGTCTCTGATGTCCAATCACATAGCGCTTACTCAAATTTTCAACTCGAATTACTGTATCAGACATCTTAAAATTATATCTAAAAATGGATATTTCGCTCTAGGACATCCCTAATTCCATAAGGACAAACCTCTGGAAATTGTAAGCCTGTCTCTTTAAAAGCATCCGCACAGGCTACCACATACATTTTATGCAACCATTCATCGACTAAATAGCGCTGTAAGCTAGGACTATCTGACAAATACAGCGAAATATTCGCTCGCTCCCGTTGAATAGTTCCCGCCCAACTCCGCGATCTTTTTTGTGGTTGATAGTCCCACTTTAGCAAGTGATGCACGATTAAACGTAGGCTGCTCAACAGGCGATCGCGTTCCCGCTTTGACAAATCACGCACCTCTTCAACTAAATTTTCAATATCTAATTCCCCAAAACGTCCCGCCGCGATCAGATCTGCCATCTGTTCTGCCCAGAG
>JBBQHY010000077.1:0-8420 GCA_038324415.1 Pseudanabaenales cyanobacterium
CAGCATTACTAAGATTACTGCTGGATAAATTTGCTGATACCATACGCGCATTTCTGAGAATAGTCTCCCTGAGGTCAGCCCCTTTAAGGTCAGCTTCATTAAGATTTACAGATCTCAGGTTAGCTCCAACTAAGTTTGAACCACTTAAATCGGCATTACTAAGGTTTGCGCCAATTAAATAAGCCCCAATCAAATTGGCATACAATAGCTCGGCTCCCATTAATCTGGCATCTCTGAGATCGGCAGAACCGAGATTTGCCCCACTAAGATTTGAATTTCTGAGGTCAGAGTTACTTAAATCTGCATACATTAGATTTATGTGTTCTAGGTAACATCCCACGCACTTTTTGGTATCTAATAATTGCTGCCTCAACGATGATTGCATAGATTTTGGCGATGGTAAGTTTTAGTTAATATACCAAAATCTATTTGGACTTCTTAATAAATTAGCGGTGGTAAGACTTTAAATACTCCCTTCCCAGTCAAAGATTAGTCTTTTGGGGGTTAAGGGGTAAAGCCCCTTAACCCCATTTAAACTGTGTATATTTCTATGGTGGGAAGGGAGTATCTCAATCACAAATGATCTGGGAACGGGGTTAACGGGTAGAACCCTCTCTACCTTCACTATTTTCTAATGACTGCTGAAATCTTAAATGGTTTCTTAACCCAAATCAGGTGAGCTATATTTTCTACCTGTTATATTGGGCAAATAATCACAACAAAAATTGAAAATCAAGAATTATTATCATGATCGATCGCATTCAAGTCCAACATATAGCCCGTTTAAGCAGATTACAACTAACTGAATCCGAGGAAACTGCTTTTACTTCTCAACTTGGAGAAATTTTGAACTACTTTGAGCAACTAAATGAACTAGATGAATTACTGGTAGGAGTAGAACCAACGACTCGGGCGATCGCCACTTTAAATATTAGTCGTAGCGACTCGCCTAATCCCTATACCGATAAAGAGGCATTATTAAATTGCGCTCCAGATCGAGAAGATGAGTTTTTTAAAGTACCTCAAATCATGGGCTGAGGTGACAAAAAAGAGGCAATGATCAAATCGAAAAAGCGATTCTAAACCCACATCGATCAAATCGGCTATCGGGAAAGTAACCATTCCGAAAAGCAGAGCGGCAATTCCCAGGATTAGAATTCCATGCTCCACCCCGTAAAACTCGACTCCGATTGCCATTGCTGGTGCTAGTTAGTTCCCACGCACTGCCATCTATAGGCGCACTTCTGTAGTGATCGTGTGATTCATCTTGACACCACTCCCAGACATTGCCATGCATATCAAATAAACCGAAGGCATTGGGCGGAAAAGTATTAACCTCTGTTGTTTGCTGCCGATACCTGCTTTTCGGAGATCCACTGTAGCTTACCTGTCCATTAAAGTTGGCAATATCAGCTGTGATTACTTCCCCAAAGTAAAAAGGCGTGGTAGTTCCCGCTCGACAGGCATATTCCCATTCGGATTCGGTTGGCAGCCGATAGGGCTTACCTGTAAACTCGGAAAGTTTATGACAAAACTCTTGGGCATCGTGCCAAGATACATTTTCTACGGGGAAGTTAGCACCCTTAAAGTGGGAGGGATTCGTCTCCATGACCATTTGCCATTGAGCTTGGGTGATGGGATATTTACCCAAAAAGAAATCAGGAATATTAACTAAATGTTGAGGATTTTCATCTTTGGCTTGTTCTTCTTCGGTAATTGGCGAACCCATGAGAAAATTTCCCTCAGGTACCTTAATCATCTCAAGCATCAGTCCATCAACTGGGGCGTCGATAAAATATTCAACTTGGAACGTCTGTTTTTCAGGAATGATATTATTACTGATGGTAGTGATTTTGCGCCCAAATAAATTAACGGCTTTACTGCCACCAATGATTTTCAGATTTATTGTTTCAAATTTAAATTTTTTAAGCTTTATTATGTAATGGCATTTATTCGAGGCGATCGCTTCAGAACTAGATTTTGAGGTTTGAACTTGAGCAATATTAAGTTCTTTTAGAACTTCAGTAGCATTCTGATGCCGAGCTTTTACAGATGTATTCAGCATTTTATCGATGATTTGGGACAGGCGATCGCTCACTCCATCTGTGCGATGCCTCCACACAAACCCCTCAGAGGCATCAAACAAATTGTAGGGTTCCACCTTGGTCAGCAGGTAAATGCAGGTTACGCCCAGACTATAAATATCACTGCTAAACACGGCTTTACCTAAGCTTTGTTCAGGGGCAGCATAGCCAACGGTACCAATGGTTGTACCTACTTGGGCAAGGTTAGTAGTTGTGGCAAACTTCGCTGCCCCAAAATCTACAAGTACAGGCTTACCATCGGACTTGCGCCTAATAATATTAGCGGGTTTAATATCGCGATGAATAACTTGAGAGTCTTGCATAAACTGCAAAACTGGCAACAGGTCATTTAATAATTTCCGAATTTTCGCCTCATCAAAATTACCTTCCCTTCGGACTTCTCTTTCTAAGTTGAGTCCGTTGATAAATTGTTGGACTAAATACAACCGATTTTCCTGCTCGGTATAGGCAAATAGTTCGGGAATTTGGGAATGTTTACCTAGATCATCTAGCCTGACCGCTTCTTGTTTAAATAATCGCCGTGCTTCATCGACAAACTCGTTTTCCACAGGTAAAAATTGCTTGATCACGCAGGGAGGATTAGAGGGTTTAGCTTCATCAATCGCCAAATAAGTTCGACCAAACCCGCCCTGTCCAATAATTCTTAACGCCCGATAGCGATTATTCACAAGCAATTCCGAGCCGCAATTTTGACAAAACTTTGGTCTGTCTGAATTTTGGAAATTGCAGCTAGGGTTTAGGCAGTAAGTTATATACAAAGGCAAGGGACTCTATTCCTTTTATTCCTTATTTAAACTTTAGTGCGATCGGTAAAAATTTCATAGCCATCTTCAGTAACTAAAACCGTATGCTCAAACTGGGCTGAAAGTTTATGATCCACTGTTACTGCTGTCCACTTATCACTTAAAATTCTGACCCGATTGGAACCCTCATTGATAATGGGCTCGATCGCTAAGGTCATACCTGCACGTAATTTGACATTGGGTAAGGGATTTTTACCTGTGATGGCACTACGATTATTAAATACTGAAGGCTCTTCATGGAGATTACGACCAACCCCATGTCCTGTAAAATCTTCGACCACTGTATAGCCATTACTTTTGACATAATCTTCTACAGCTCCAGCGATATCTAGTAAATAATTTCCAGCTTTTACCTGCTCAATGCCTTTATACAAAGCTGTTTCTGCCACTTGGACTAACCGTAAAATGCGATCGCTCACGGGTGGAACCATTAACGTAATGCAGGAATCACCATGAAAACCCCCTTGGAATGCGCCTACATCTACTTTGACCAGATCGCCCGCTTTGATTACTTTCTTACCATTGGGAATGCCATGTACTACCTCGTTGTTAATGCTCACACATAGAGTCGCAGGAAATTTGTGATAACCCTTAAAGCTAGGAACTGCCCCCATTTCTCTAATTCTTTTTTCAGCGTGAGCATCTAAATCTAGGGTGGTCATGCCGGGGGTAATAATTTCTGAGATCTCCTTGAGCACCGTTGCTACAATGCGCGCCGACTCCCGCATAATCTCTAGCTCTCGTTTTGATTTAATTTCAATCCCTTTGGTGGCTTTGGGTGTAGCTTCGGCTTGGGGTTTTGGTCTGACCTGCGATCGCAAAGTAGTAAGAATATTCATGAATTGACTTTACATTAATGAGAGTATAAAAGATAATATATTCTTTAGTCTAACAAGTTTAGTCCAACAAGTAGTTCTAAAGAGGTTGTGTATGTCTGGTATTCCTCCACTCCCCCCACCGAGCCGAGTTCCTTCTCCGTCATCTGGAGCAGTACCCCCACCTCTTTCTCGATCAGACAGCCAAATCCGTACCCCAGTCAGACCAGGTCCACCTCCCCATGTTACTAACAGTACCAATGGGCGAAATAGCCGTGGTTCGGGGCAACCAACCCTAGAACATTTAGTTAAAGATGCGTATGAGCAGGGTTGTTCAGACTTGCATCTAGGAGCTAACGAAAAAATTAGGTATAGATCAAGAGGCTTGATGGTTGTGCAGGAAAATTACCCTGTACCAGATGAGGCTACTTTTTTCTCATGGCTGGCAGAGGTGATGGATGAAAAACAAATCCAAGGCTTTAAGGATACCTTTGAATATGATGGTGCCACCCAATATGAATTTGCTCGGGTGCGGATTAATGTTTTTGACTCCCTCAAAGGACCTGCCCTAGTCATGCGGTTGATCCCTTTGAAGATTTTATCCATTGACCAATTAAATTTGCCTGAAATCTTCCGTGAACTCTGCTACACAGGTAAAGGCTTAATTTTAGTTACGGGTCCTACAGGTTCGGGGAAATCCACTACCCTAGCGGCAATGGTGGACTTCATTAACTCGGAAATGCCCAAACATTTAATCTCGATCGAAGATCCCATTGAGTTTGTCCATCCCAGTAAAAAAGCCCTCATTAAACAACGGGAAGTGGGAATTCATACCCACAAGTTTGATAATGCCCTGAAGTCAGCTTTACGGGAAGACCCAGATATTATTCTGATTGGGGAAATGCGCGATCGCGATACGGTTAATACCGCCCTCAAAGCAGGACAAACTGGTCACTTAGTATTTGGTACCCTGCACACCAACAGTGCCGTTAAAACTATTGAGCGGATTTTGAATCTTTACGAACCCGATCAACAAGCACCAATGCGGGATCAAATTGCGGAAACCCTTGTGGCGGTTATTGCTCAAACCCTTGTCCGTACTACCGATGGTAAACGTGCAGCAGCCCACGAGATCATGATTAATACCGATGCCATTCGTGACTATATTAAACGGGGGGAAGTCGATGAAATTGAGTCAATTATTCCCAAGTCTAGTTTTGATGGTATGTGTTCTATGAACCAATCGCTATTAAAGCTCTACGAAGATGGTCGCATTACCGAAGAAATTGCCGTAGAAAATTCACCAAAACCGAATGAAATGGCTCAATATCTCCGAGGTCGTGTTTAATAACTCATTCAATCTGATTTTAATGTGATTGGTCAACTTGCCGAAATCTATTTGCCCCTTGTGGCTTGGGTCTTAGTGGGGCTAATATTTTTGCGCTCAGTTCCAGAGTTTATTCCTAAATTAATTGGGCGATCGCTCTACTGGTTAGGCGTACCGCTTCAGGTCTTAGCTTTTATGCAAAGGTCAGAAATTAATACAACTCTGTGGATAGTGCCTTTAGTTGTAACTTTGAGTTTAGTTGTTGGCTCGGGTGTGGCATGGCTCCTGTGTCGAAATTTCCCTAAAGCGGAAAAAGGCGATTTTCTGTTGGCGGCAATTTTGGGCAATACGGGCTTTGTAGGCTTGGCAATTACGCCTAGTTTAGTTGATCAAAGTGCCTTGGGGTGGGTAGTTCTATTTAGTTTGTCCCATAATGTGATTGGTAGTTACGGTTTGGGCGTGGCGATCGCATCATTTTATGGAGAACATAATAAACAGGTGAATTGGACTACTCACCTTAGATCCGTAATTACAACTCCCGCTCTGTGGGCATTTGGATTAGGTTTATATTTACAAATCAATTACATCGAAGTTCCAGAACTTCTTTCTGACTATCTACAGCAGTCAATTAAAGTAGTTGTCCCTTTGGCACTATTACTGGTGGGCATCAGGCTTAAATCTATTAAAAATTGGCAGAGATTAACCCACGCCTTACCCGCTACAGCCGTCAAATTATTGCTATTACCCCTAGCTGTGGGGATTGGTATGGGCATAATCGGAATTACAGAATCTTCCAGATTAGCAATGGTGTTAGAGGCAGGAATGCCCACTGCTCTGGCAGGCGTAATTTTAGCTGAAGAATATAATCTCAAAAAGGAAACAATTATCCTAAGTATTGCCCTAAGTAGTATCGGTGTTCTCTTGACAATTCCCCTTTGGCTTTGGCTGTTTCCAGCTTAAATCTTTTTGTTTTTCAGATTCGTTGCTCTGAATTGACACTTTATTAAATATGGTAAAGCTGGAGATTACAGCAAATAAATTGTTGGAATACAACGGGATCGGCGGGGCTCGAACCCGTAACTTCCGCCGTGACAGGGCGGTGCTCTAACCAATTGAACTACGATCCCAAAACTGAAACATTTAGCTTCAAGCGAATTACATTGTGCCAATTAAATCAGCATTTGTCAATTACTTTCTTAAGGAATTTAGCTTTACTGCTAGAATTTTCTATACACCAAGACTAGTCTAATTTATTCAAACCAATCCTAAGTTACTGTTCTACATGAATACCAAAATATCTAAACAATCTTTTTCAATGAGTGACTTTGCTAGTGCCTTAGCTGCTCATGATTATGAATTTAATGTAGGACAAATTGTTAAGGGTAAGGTAATCAGCCATGAGAGTACAGGTTCCTACATAGATATTGGCGGTAAATCACCAGGGTTTTTACCCATAGATGAAGCTACAGTTAACGCTGCTGGCATTGCCTCTGCGGATTTGGCTGAGTTATTGCCCGTCGATAGCGATCGCGAGTTCATGATTATCAGTGAACAAGATGCTGATGGACAGGTAAATCTATCAATTCGTCGACTCAAAATTAAACAGGCGTGGATAAATTTACGCAATCTCCAAGAAGAGGGTAAACCTTTTAACTGTAGAGTTATAAATACCAATAAAGGTGGTGTAGTTGCTGACGTTCAAGGCATTAGAGGATTTATTCCGCGATCGCATTTGGTAGACAAAGTTGGGATGAATGCTCTAATTGGTAAAACTTTATCTGTGGTTTTGGTCGAGATCGATGAGACTCGCAACAAACTAGTGCTTTCCAATACCTCAGCCGTTAAATCCTCAGCCATGAGTCAGCTATCTAAGGGACAGTTAATTTCAGGAACAGTTAGCAGTATGCGCCCATTTGGTGCGTTTATTGACTTTGGTGGAGTTACAGGTCTACTCCACATTAAAGAAATTAGTCAGAAGTATATTGGTGATGTCAACTCTGTGTTTAGCCTAGGTGAGAGTATTAAAGCTGTGGTGATGGATATAGATGAATCTCGCAATCGGATTTCTCTTTCTACTAAAATTCTGGAAAACCATGCAGGTGAGTTCTTAGATCAACGGAAGCAGGTTTTAGCTGAGGCTGAACAAAGATTAGAAACAAATATTAATAAGCTTTGGAACACATAATAACTTCTTGCATATTTCTTTATTATGTTTTGTGTTTAACTTTAGTTACCTTTTGATTTCCTAAACCCATGAGATGGTCACGCCGCTGCATTATTCAAACTTTACCTCTATTTTATTTGGGAGCCTGTGCAAGTACTCAGAGTAACCAACCCACATCATCAGGTAAGACCAAGATTGTATTTTGGACAATGCAACTAAAGCCGACCTTTGATGATTACATGGCAAAATTAATTGCTGACTTTACTCAAACTCATACCGCTGCTGAGGTGGAATGGGTAGATGTGCCGTGGGCAGATATGGAGCAGAAGATTTTAAGTGCGATCGCCTCTGGTACTGCCCCTGATGTGGTTAACCTCAATCCCCAATTTGCCACGAAGTTAGCAGAAAAAAACGCCCTTGTAGATATGCAAACTGCAATTTCTAGCCAAGATCGGGAACTATATTTTCCGAATATTTGGAAAGCTAATCAACTAGGAAATATTACTTTTGGACTACCTTGGTATGTGTCCACGGACGTAACTATTTATAACCGTGATCTATTTGCTAAAGCAGGTATAAGCCAACCGCCCCAAACCTATGAGCAGTTGGCGAGCGCTGCCCAACAAATCAAAGCTAAAACTGGCAAGTATGCTTTTATGCTAACCATGGATGGTACTCAGGTTTTAGAATCTATGGTGCAAATGGGGATGGAATTACTAAAGCCAGATGGCACAGCGGCATTTAATAGTGATGCAGGTAAAGCGGCATTTACATACTGGGTCAATCTATTTGAGCAGCAACTAATCCCCCGCGAAATTTTAACTGAAGGACACCGCAAAGCGATCGAGCTATATCAAGCAGGAGAATTGGCAGTTTTAATGACTGGTCCCCAATTTTTAAGACTAGTAGCCCAAAATGCTCCCGATATTGCCAAGATTTCTGATGTTTCTGTACAAATTTCTGGTTCTACGGGCAAAAAAAGCGCAGCCGTAATGAATGTTGTTGTGACTAAAAGTTCACCATCCCAAGATTTAGCTCTAAAGTTTGCAACATTTTTGACTAATGATGCCAATCAACTTAGTTTCTCTAAAGTTGAGAACTCTCTACCTTCGACCATTCAAGCTGCTACCGCTCCTTTCTTTACTGAACTGGCTAAGGATGCTCCCACCTATGATAAAGCCCGAATTGTCAGTGCTTCTCAACTCA
>JBBQHY010000078.1:0-8382 GCA_038324415.1 Pseudanabaenales cyanobacterium
ATGGGTATAGATAACGCTCGGATTGAGATTGATCAAAGTGAACTACCAATTTTGGATGGCTCGGCTCTGCCCTGGGTGCAAGCAATTTCTGTATCTGGGATCGAAGCTCAATCTGAAACTTCTCAAGGGTTAAGGGCAATCTCTACGCCAATTTCTGTGTATAAAGGAGATAGTTTCGTGCTGGCTGTACCCTGCGATCGCTTACGTTTTAGCTATGGCATTGAATTTTCGACTCAGGCAATCAATCAACAGTGGTTTAGTTGGCAACCAGATTTAGAGAACTTTGCCGCTGAATTTAGCCAAGAAATTGCCCCTGCCCGCACTTTTACGATGGCAAAGGAAGTTGAATATTTGCGATCGCAAGGACTAATTAAAGGTGGTAGTTTAGAAAATGCGATCGTTTGTGACGATCAAAAATGGCTAAATCCGCCTCTAAGGTTTGAGAACGAACCCTGTCGCCATAAACTCTTGGATTTAATTGGTGATTTAAGTTTACTGGGATGGCTACCTCAGGCTCATATTATAGCCTTCAAAGCTAGTCACAGTCTGCATACCCAATTTGCTCAAGCATTACACAATTCCTTTTGAAACTATATAGATTAAAGCCGTATAAATGGAACCTAAATCTTCAGAATCTCTATCCTTAAATTCTCGATCCCAGAATCTTGATACCATTACCTTTGATCTAGAGTATTTAACAAAAGGCTTATCAACCGCCGAAGTAAGCCAAAGAGTAGCCACAGGGGATGTGAATATTGTCGTCTTTCGTTCCACTCGCACCTACGAAGACATATGCAAAGAGAATATTTTTACCCTATTTCATATTTCCTTTGGCATTATTTTGGCGATGCTGGCACTGTTGGGGCAATCAATGGATGCTTTATTCTCAGGCGTAACGATTCTTAGTAATATTGTCGTAGGTGTGTTCCAAGAGGTTAAAGCAAAGTTGGCACTAGATAAGCTAGCTTTACTCTCTGTACAGCAGGTGACAGTACGAAGAGATGGTGTTTCTTTAATTATTCCACTGGGGGAAGTGGTGAGAGATGATGTGATTGAGCTCAAGCCCGGCGATCGCACCCCTGTAGATGGCGAGGTGATTGGGTCTGAGGCGCTGGAAATGGATGAATCCTTGTTGACGGGAGAATCAGATTTACTACCCAAACAAATTGGTGACACTGTACTCTCTGGTTCTTTTTGCGTGGCAGGTAGCGGCTTATTTCGGGCTGTAAAAATTGGTAATGAAAGTTATGCTGCCCAAATTTCTCAAACTTCTCGAACCTATAAGCGATCGCTCACACCATTACAAAAAAAGATTAATACCGTAGTAGAAATATTTGTGTTTGCCTTACTTGTGGCGGGATTTTTACATCTTGTAGCGAGTCTTAATAGTGGGAGAAACCCAGTTGATACCCTCAGATATGCAGCAGTAATTATTAATAGCTTTGTACCCGCAGGATTAGTGCTTTCAATTAGCGTGGCTTTAGCTCTGGGAGCAGTGGACATCAGCAAAAAGCAAACCTTAATCCAACGAATTAATGCAGTTGATTCTATGAATAGTGTCCGTATTCTATGTACAGATAAGACGGGAACTCTCACTAGAAATCAACTTGTAGTTCAAGACATTATTCCCCTTGATAATTACGATCTTGAAACTTTAACCGAATTAATTGCTCTATACGTCACCCTAGTTGCCAATCATAATAGTAGTGCTAAAGCGATGGCGAAGTATGTAGGATTTGCCAAAAGTCGCAGCCAAAAAGTTTGTGAAGTTGCGTTCAGTTCTGCTCGAAAGTGGGGTTCTGTGACCGTAGCAGATGATTTATTGAATGAACAAGAAATTATCATCGGATCTCCTGAAATTTTATGTACAAATCCCCAATCTAAACTCAAAGCTGTAGAGTATGCCCGTCAGGGGATTCGAGTTTTAGCAGTGGTGGTAGGTAAAGGGCAAACTGAACTAGACTTATCGAAGAAAGAACTGCCAGAACTAAGAGAAGACTGCGGTTTAGTTCTACTCCAAGATGAATTACGCTCGGATGTGATTGATACACTTGCTTCTTTGCAGGCAAAAGGGATAGAAATAAAAGTGATCTCAGGCGATAGTGCGGATACGGTTGCAGCGATCGCAAGTCAGGCAGGAATTAGTGTGACCCCAGATACTATGTTTACCCAATCAGATTTAGATAGCTTTGATGGGAATAAATTTAGCCAAGCAGCGATGAAAGGAAGAGTCTTTGGGCGTATTACCCCTGAAACTAAGCGTAAATTAATTAAGGCTATGGTTAGGAAAGGTGGCTATGTGGCAATGGTGGGAGATGGAGTTAATGATGTCCCTGCCTTTAAAGAAGCTCAACTAGCGATCGCAATGAATGATGGGGCGCAAATTAGTAAAGATGTTGCCGATATCATCTTACTCAATAACTCTCTTGCTACCTTACCCCAAGCCTTCCAAGCGGGAGATGAGATTAAGCAAAAAATCCTCGCTTCTGCCCTGCTGTATCTCACAAAGAATATTATGGTCATTCTTACAATTTCCTTTGTGGGCTTTGTCCAACTCCCCTTTCCGATCGAGCCTCGACAGCTTACAGTTCTTACCTTCTTTTTAGTTAGTGTCCCCACGATTTTAATTGCTGTGGGAATTCTTAAAGTGAAAAGAATTAATAACTTCCTCAAAGATGTACTCGGATATAGTCTATTAGCAGGTTTAATAGGAGCTATGGCTATGAGTTTGGGGTTTATGTTAGCCTACTTTGGCGGACTAGGACTACTGAATATAGATACTTTAATTACTCCCTCTGACTTCAGGGAAATTGGCCGCGGACAGGCACAGGCGGTATCGATTATGATTGCTATGATCTACAGCCTTCTGGTATTTTGGGATGCTTGTCATATCTCCGTTTGGCGACCTCGGACTCTGCTAAAATTCACATTCCCAGTTAATTTAGGATTATTAATGATCTTAATCTCTACGGCAGTAATAATGGCGATGCCCGATCTATTTCAGATTTCTCCGCCCGATCGCCTTGGTTGGTCACTGATTCTATTTTTGCCTTTCACAGCAAACTATCTGCTACGGGTAATTCAATGTAGTTCCTTTTTACGGCAATTACGTTTTTCTCTTACTCAGCCTTAGAGCTCAACCTTAAATAAATTTGCGAGATGAAATAATGGCGAAGTCTATTAAGCCCTTAGTTAAATCCCCTCTGGCGATTACTGGCTTGTCAATAGTAATGATTTGTTCTAGCCTGGCTCTGATCTATTTGCGCCTTCAAAATCTGCGATCGCTCCCTAGTCTCAATCCTTTTATTGAAGCCATCAACTTTCAAGACTTGGGCTTACCGATGGATGATCTCACCATAAATGTGGCTTTCTTCTCGGACATTGTTATCCTTAGTATCAGCTTTGTGCCTCTCATCCTCGGAATTGGATTGTGGAATTTATACAGCTGGGCAAGGGCAATTAGTGTGTGCTTACTCACATCAGTTTTAATTCCTAGTATCATGGCGGTGATCGGTATAGTGAGCGATCGCGGGGCGACTATTGGCACCAACTTAATCATCAGCTTCGTCTGTGCCATTGGCTTGGCAATCTTACTAAATCCTAAAATAATTTCTACATTTAAGCGAAAGCGCACTATTGACTAATTATTGACTGATACTTTCTATTTACTTTTAGAGAGTAAGGAGTTTTATCCAGAGTCCATGATTGCGATCACCGAAATATCCTACAATAACTGGAAACTTGCCCTGCGACCCTAATTATATTTAGTTTCTATATGCTTAGCTACTCAATTGTGTAACCCTAAATTTGTCTTCTATGAGCATTAAAAGATTCCTTGCACTTTTCCCTATAATCACAGCCTGGATACCATTATTTGCCGTTCCGATGAGGCGATCGCCCAACCTGAGACAGTTTCACCATTCATTCTCAATTAAAGACCCGTAGAAATTCTCAATCGAACTTGTAATTTCCTCAAAGCTAAACAGGTATTTACTGTTGAAGTTGTTACTACTCCCTTCCCACCATAGTAATATACACAGTTTAAATGGGGTAAAGGGGTAAAGCCCCTTCGTGGGGGCGCAGCCCCCACACCCCCAAAAGACTAATCTTTGACTGGGATGGGAGTAACTACGATAATGTATTGGATTGAGGCGCAAAAGTTCAGTTCAGTTCCTATTAACAACTTTTTATGAATTTGCCTCCACATGGATTAAATAGGACTGTTATCGGGGAAACGGGTAGAAACCCCTTCCTTCATAAAGCTTCGTATTAGAATAGTTGAGTTAAGAGTGATAACCAAGCATTCAGTAAACAAAATAAATTTTAAAAACCGCAGGGTTTGCAAGGCTTGTCTGTGGAGAGAACATAAGACCATAAGACTCCTTGAGGGTAGCGGCAGTTGCGAAACCCCATTACTAGAAAGAAACAGAAACCTAAGTCGTGACTCTTAGGAATCACCGTTGCTTTAGCTCGGTGAGGATGTCAAAGTAATTGGTGTTAGTTGTTATATTTTAGGTAAGATAGAAGCATATAAGCAAGTGAGCAGCTATGGAAGACTCAGGCGAAAAAAAACTAAGGGCTGCTCGCAAGTCAGAGCCGCCAAAACTTTCAGACTACACGGTCTCAAATGAGTCTACCTACAATTGGTTTAAATCTGCTCCAGATGTGGGCGGAGTTGCCGCAATCTTTGCTGAATTTGATGCAGCCACCCGTTCCGATCAATATTCTCAAGCTCTGCGTAAACTAATTAAATCTAGGCATAATGTCGTTCCAGATTTGATTGCTCGTTTAGATGGGGAGGACTTAGCGATCGCCAAAAAAGCCGCCCTAGCTCTAGGGTATATGCAGTCGCCCCAAGCAATTCCCAACCTAGTTGAAGCTCTGGCTGACTGTGATCGACAACTGTATACCCATGCTGCCACTGCCTTGGGTTGTATGGGGACAATGGAAGCCTTACGATGGCTGATTAAAATGCTTAATCATAAGTCTTTACATGTGCAAGCAGCAGTTGCTAAGGCTCTATCTAGAGGTGGTTTGACCGCAGTTTCGCCCCTAGTAGATATTTTGAAAAGAGGGGACGAATTAGTAAAAATCCATGCTGCCCACTCTTTAGGGCAAATAAACTCACCGTTAGCAGTTCCCGCTCTAATTAACGCCCTTAATGATTCAAACCGCACTGTCAGATTAGAGGCTGCTTGGGCCCTGGGGCAAATTCGCTCTCCTCTTGCCTGTAGTGCTCTTGCCGCTCGGTTAACAGATGTGGATTTAATTGTGCAATCTCAGGCTGCTCAGGCATTAAAAAATATTGGCAGCCCTTGTCTTTCTGCCCTTTCGGAAATGCTCAAAAGCCCTTCTAGTGATACCCGTACCATTGCCGCTCGCACCCTAGGGCAAATGGCTATAGATCAAGCTGTACCAATCTTAATTGAGGTTTTGGATAACGATCAGTTTCCCCATGTGCGGTGTAATGCGGCGGCGGCTTTGGGAGAAATTGGTTCAGTCGAATGTATCTACCCCCTTTCTATTGTCTTAAAAGATAGCGATCGCTCTGTCCGAAATTCAGCTTTACGGGCTTTACGGCGGATAAATCATCCACAAGCTCAAGAAATTCTCAGAAACTATACACAATCTATAACTGTACCCCAGTATTTAGCTCCAACAATTAGTCATAATGAAAGTGAAATGGATAACTATGCTGACTACACAACTTTGCAGTGATCAGTAGCTTAAATTGATTAAAGGGAGAGAGTAAAACTGATGGGTTCTCAATTTGCCGTAATTACAGCCCTAGAGAAATTAAACTACCGAGTTACTGTGGGGGATGTTTCCGCGCAGTCGGGTTTAGACTTCAATTTGGCACAAACTGAACTATTAAACCTTGCTTCCTTGACCAGTGGAAACATGCAGGTATCGGAAACAGGAGAAATTGTATATGTGTTTTCGCCCCAAATTCGGAAGATTTTACGCGATCGCAATTTTCAGCTTAGGGTGCGGGCATGGTTAGCTCAAATTTGGAAATGGGCTTTTTACTTAATTAGAATTTCCTTTGGTATTTTATTGATTACCTCAATGGCGATCGTCGTGATCGGAATTATTTTGGCAGTTATAGCTTTACAGAGTGCGAATACTAATGATAGAGATCGCAATGATGATCGAGGCAATAGCTTTGAATTTATCCCCAATTTCTTTTGGATCGATTTTGGTAATGTGTTTGCTCCCAGCTATCGTCGGGCTCCGTCACAGCTAAATGAGTTGGATAGTCAGCCCAAAATGAACTTCTTAGAAAGCATTTTTTCCTTTCTATTTGGTGATGGTAATCCTAATTTTGATCTAGAAGTACGCCGAAATCGTGAAATCTCTGAGGTGATTCGTAGCCATAGCGGTGTGGTGATCGCTGAACAAATTACGCCCTACTTGGATCAGGTTTCAGACAAATTTGAAAATTTTGAAGACTATATGATTCCAGTCCTGTCAAAATTTAATGGACTCCCCCAAGTCACAGAAGTTGGAACCCTTGCCTATACCTTCCCAGAACTGCAAAAAGTAGCAGCAACTAGAACTCCATCTCCTAAATTTGGCGGGTACTTGCAGGAAAATCTATGGCAATTTAGCAAAGCTGGATCAGGAAAAATAACATTAGCGATCGCTCTAGGCATATTCTATTTTGTCTCAGCCCTGTTTCTGGGTAGCTTGCTGGGGCAGCTAAGTAGTAGTCAGTTAGGAGGATTTTTAGGATTAATAGCAGCAGCCTATGGGCTGTTACTAGGCTATGCCACTTTATTTCTAGCGATACCAATGGTTAGGTATTTTGTTTTACAGGTTTGGAATCATAAAATTAAAGAGAAAAATCTCAAGCGTGCCAATCGAGCCTCAACTCTAGCAACAGCAAATCCTCAACTCAACCAAAAGTTAGAATTTGCCCGCGAATTTGCGATCGCCCAAGAAGTCATCACTGCTGAAAATTTAGCCTACACCACAGAAACCGATCTAAATGACCAAGAATACGCCAAAATGTTTAAGCAATCTCCCGATCAATGATCTAAATCAATAACGCAGTTAAATAACTTAATTAAATAACTTAATTCATGGCTCCCCAAATTATTCGTACCGCAGAAGCACCCCTACCAGTTGGCCCCTATAATCAAGCGATCGCTATTCCCGCCAACTCTAAGTTGATCTATTGCGCTGGACAAATTCCCCTCAATCCCCAGACAGGTAAGGTCGAAGAAGGCGATATAACTATTCAAACCGAACGGGTTTTGCAAAATGTTAAAGCCGTCTTAACTGCCGCAGGTGCAGACTTTACTAATGTGATTAAAACTACAGTATTTTTAGTGGATATGGCAGATTTTGCCGCTATGAATGTTGTCTATGCTCAGTATTTTCTTGATCCCGCTCCCGCTCGTTCCTGTGTGCAAGTAGCAAAGCTACCGTTAAATGTCAGCGTGGAAATTGAATGTATCGCTGCCCTTACTCCCTAATTCACGCTCTAATCTAGTATCTGGGGTTCCGAGGTCTTCGTTTTGCCGTCTTAGCTGGTCGCGGAGTGTAATAGTCATCAAAGTTACCTTGGGATATATTCCGTTTGGGAAAATTAGGGCGAGGTATGCGGCTAATTTGACTAAATACCTTGCTTAATTTCTGATCGATTTGAAAACCTCTGCGGGTAGAAATAACAATGGTCTTACCCAGTTTATCGTGCAAGGTTTGAATTTTTTGGCTGTCAGCGATCGCAAAAGCCGCATCAATTATCAAAGGTAAAACTGCAAACAGTGCTGCTGAGGTCTGGGATTTAGATGCAAGTAGTAGTATTGCTAAAAATGGAAATACCAGTAGCTCACGCTTAAACAGTTCTGCCATCCCTGTAGATTTACCGTACATCATATCTACGGTTTTGAGGCTTAGTAGCCACCGCCCAAAGCTCTGCCCTTGGTTATTACCAGCAACTAAAATCCGATTGATACTCCAAACTAAGGCAAATATAACCAAGCCTAAGCCCGACTGCTCATTTATACCCAGCAAAGACTCCAGCAATTTGCCAAGAAAAGTGCAACAACAGAAATCTAAAATAAAGCTGCCTACTCTCTTCGGAACTGTGGCAAGGGGCAGGCGATCATAGGCTGGTTCAAAGTTCATACGCTATCTAACTTAATTTTAGTGGTTTGGGTACTGATCTACTTTTTAATCTGTTCAATCTAAATCATAGGTGAGTGGCATCAAAGTTAGAACAAATTAGAGTAGATCGTAAAAGCTTCAAGTTATGAATAAGTTAATAGGGGCTTTAGCTCAATCTTCGGTAATATTATAAAAACTAACCGCCTGCGCCATGAATATTACCCATTGATCTCTTGTTGAAGGCTGCCTATGCTCGAAACCTTAATT
>JBBQHY010000079.1:0-8351 GCA_038324415.1 Pseudanabaenales cyanobacterium
CATACAGTGCAGGTATTTTTCACCTGATGACCCATGCTTACTTTAAAGCCATGATGTTCTTAGGCTCTGGTTCGGTAATCCATGGCATGGAAGAAGTCGTAGGACATAATCCTTTCGTGGCACAGGATATGCGGGTAATGGGTGGGTTACGCAAATATATGCCGATCACATCTGTAACCTTTTTGATTGGTACATTGGCTATTTCTGGAGTGCCTCCGTTTGCAGGATTTTGGTCAAAGGATGAAATTTTAGCTTCGGCTTTCACAGCAAATCCTGCCCTGTGGTTTGTGGGTTGGCTCACGGCTGGGCTTACGGCTTTCTATATGTTTCGGATGTATTTCAGTACCTTTGAAGGGGAATTTAAGGGGACAAATGCGGCTCTCGTTGCCCAAGTGAAGACAGAAAATACACCTAAAGGTATTGCATCGGATGAAGATCGTGGACATCATGCCCATAAACCCCACGAATCTCCTTTATCTATGACTTTTCCCCTGATGGCTTTAGCAGTGCCTTCGATTTTAGTGGGATTAGTTGGTACGCCCTTTGCCAATTACTTTGAGGCATTTATCCACGCCCCTGGTGAAGTTGTTAAAGCGGTATCAGGGTTTGAGATGCTTCACGGCGAAGAAATGACTGAGTTTTTAATTATGGGTGGTTCTAGTGTAGGAATTGGTTTAATCGGCATTAGTTTAGCAATTCTGATGTATCTCCAAGGTAAGATTTCTCCAAATGCGATCGCCAAGTCAATTCAACCTCTGTATCAGTTTTCTAAAAATAAGTGGTATATCGATGAATTATACGACACGGTATTTGTGCAAGGTTCTCGTCGCCTTGCCCGTCAAGTCTTAGAAGTTGATTCCAAAGTTGTGGATGGAGCAGTAAACCTAGCTGGGTTTGTGACAGTCTTGACAGGTGAGTCTTTGAAATACTTAGAAAACGGTAAAACTCAGTTCTATGCCCTAGTGATCTTTATTGGAGTTCTAGGCTTAGTAATTGCTTCTAGCGTCTAGTTCTTAATCGTGCTCTAGATCATCAAGTCAAATTCTAAAATTAAAATATTAACTAGGGAGGGCAATGCTCTTCCTTTTTTAATACTCCTCTAAATTCAGATCGGCGATCGCAAATTAATGACAGTTCCCAAAATGGATGCAACTTTCAATACAGCCTTTCTAATAGCGACATTGTGAATCTGTATTAAGGTGAATCTGTATCAAGACGTTGCTGCCCATTTGAGCGAATAAAGTCATTTAGTATTTCAAAAATTTTAGTTTTTAGAGGTCGGTTCTAATGCATTGTTAGGCTTCTGCCTTTGGGCGATTTGCATGAGTAGCCGAAGTGCGTCGTTAACAGAGTCACTTGTAGGGAAGACTTGAGCAACATCAGGTTCGAGAAGCACTAAATTAGTTCCGGCTCGATAGCGATCAACGTATTTTCCTCTAACGCCACCTTTCATCTTGCTAAAGTCGTATTCAGGACATAATTCATCTTCTAGATCGTGTTTACTCTCCATCTTCATAAAATCTCCGCTCATTTCTGGTTGCCACTCGTGCGCTAATAATCCGAATGAGATCTGTTCGATCTGTATGAGGGACTACTAGAATACGATTAGCACTGGATAAACCAATGATAACGTAACGTTCCTCTCCATAGGAGTGATCGGAATCGGGAAATGTCACAGATAGAGGATCATTGAAAACGGTAGATGCTTCGTTGAATGACAAATCATACTTTTTTAAGTTTGAGTTTGCTTTATCTGGATTCCATTCAAATTGCATCTATATCGGTACTTATTGACTTGAATTAAGTTTAATAGTCTGTCAACATTACTTTAATCCTTGGCAAGAAAAAACATTCACAATAATAAGTGAGATCGCTTCTCAATTCTTAACTGTGCGATCGCAATTGGAATTTTCCTGTAAATATCCACTTCAGGAAAAAAATACAATTTCGACAATATGCCAGATTGGATTAATTTGATTTTCAATATTATCCTTTTACAAATAGCGAGTTGTAAAAATGACAATGTGGTAATAACTAGGATACCTACGATTAAAACTTGATTCTACATACTCAACCTTTGATGAAGTCCAAAGGCAAAGTTAAGTGGTAGTAGCTTACCTCAAACTCATCACAAATATCTCGTGAATGTCAGCTTAAACCTAGCGTTAGGCTTCAGGCAAAGATTAGTCTCTTAACAATACTCTAAATCCTGCCTGCTGAAAATGGATATCAGTTGTCAGTGCATCAGTAATCTTTCGATCCTGCATCACAATAAATGATACACAGTCCACTAAACCCCATTCTTTGTCTTTTCGTTGCTTAAACAAGTTAAATGCTAATTTGTAAAGGCTATTGGTTAATAAAACGACTTCGACATCTGGATCAGTTTCGAGAGATTCCAAAAGTTGAATAGCCGCCGCTCTATATTTTTGCTTAGAAAGTGAATTACCTATTTCCAGCAAGATGGGCTGAGTTGTATGCAGATGGGTTCTGTCAGTCTCAATTTGATTGGCAAGTTTAACAGCCCGTAAATGATTTTGATCGGTGACACAAGATAGGGCGATTGCAAACGAAGTATCTTAAAAAATTCAGTCATTGTTAGACAGAGTTTCTGGGTACAAATGTTTGTCAATTTTTTCTGACCAATCTGGCTCACCCTGTAATTTTAAAGCTTGAGCAGTTTTAAGAAATGTTTGAGGTGGTTTGATTTCATTGGGCAAGACACTTTCAACGATAATTCGCACTTTCGTACCTACGGCTAAATCTAAGGGCACATTTAGTTGAAGGGATGAACCATCAAATATGGCTTCGAGTTCTTGGAGCATATTTCTATAAAGGTTATAGGCTGTTGCTAGTATAGCCCGACCTATACTTTTAATCGGAAAGTGCTGCGGTATATAAACTTTGAATCATACCTACTAAATTAGAGGTTACCTTCAAAGTAGGCAATCCCCAGATCATTTTCATCTGCTGAATTATTGACTCCATTTATCTTTGACAAAAATAGCTTGTCCACTCTAATGATTTGTTATGCTCTGATCGCTTCTCAATTCTTAAACTTTGCGATCGCAAATTAATGACAGTTTAAATCACGTATCGAAAGCTAGATAATTGCTTCAAAATCAGCATTTACGATTCCTGCGATCATACAAATCTCTAGGTTCGCCCATCAAATCGACGAACGTGTCGAGAGCCAATACGTACAATCCAGATTTGAGCATCTGGGTGGCGAGTTTCAAGGCGATCACAAGCAGATATTTTACGCATATCAACCTCAAAGTCTCCAGTTTCTATATCAATCGCCACAACTTTGCAGAGAGAAACCGTTTATATGGCTCTCCACCCAAAGTGATATGGTTGCGCTGTGGTGATGCTCAAATATACTGAGTAGAGACTTTACTCCGTTCTTGATCGGTTGCAATTCATAAACTTCTGCTCAATTTTAATTTCCGCTATTTAGGACTATACTGAAGTCTGTATTTAGGCATAGGCTGTTTTCTAACCAGAAATGTAGCTTAACGTCTGCGCTCATAAGGTTAACGAATAAACTACTTCACACCAACGAAAAATGTCGACCGAAGCTTTCCACTCCTTGCCTTGATACTCACCGTACAAATGGACGTGAGGTTCAAGATGACCAGAGTAAATAGAAGAACCTTCACTCCGTTCAAAATTAATGGTGTGGCAATGAAGAACTTTATTCCACGATTCACGAACCATGAGAGGAGTTGACATTGTGATCGTGACCTTGATGTCCTTGATCAACGTGCCTACCTCAGCAGACTGCGTAAAGGTGTTGAGCGCATCCTCGATTGAATGCCCTGGCTGATCCCAAGCATTACGACAAGTTGCCGAGAGAGACACCAATAGTCGACCTACTTCTGGCAGCTCGAACGCGCGGATGCTGTAACCATAGACGGAACCCTCGTCAAGTTCGTCTTTGCGACGACCGCAGATCTCTTTGCTTGCAGTGAAGATTGTAAGCAGCAGGTAGATATCACGAGCGATAGTGGCAGGGTCAATAGGAATCCCGGGATTCCATGGATTGTTGCGCATGTTGATTTCTGGCATGAAGTTGAGGGCTAACGGTCTAGTTGAGCCGCCACCAGTCAAAATTTGACTTTTACAGATAGCTTCTAAAAGGTCGGCTCCAACGCAGTGTTATGCTGGGTGCTGAGTTCGGTTACTCTCTATATACTGGCGCAAAACTTTGTTAACGAGTATTTTGTACTGATCTCCTTGAGATTGAAACCACTGTCTTACATCTGGATCAAGCAGAACCAAGTTTTGGGCTTGATTTGCTGAAATACGCAAAGTTGATCGCTCAAAAAACTCGTCTGTCAACGGTGGAATATCTGAATAGTCGATATTATCTTCTGACCTTGACTCTAAGGCAGCCCAGTTAGTACGAGAGGTACTTTTCAAGTCGTTTTTGCTCATAGCGGTTGGCTCTTCGTGCTGAAATGATTCGGATTGTGTTTTTTTGACGTTCTGTCCAGACTACTAACGCTATTCCAGAGCCGAGAAACCCGATTCCAAACCAGCGATCTTCGCCGTAATCAAAACGATCATCTAGCTCAATCAGCATTTCACTATCAAACATTGCAGAGACATCGGCAAAATCAATCTCGTGTTTACGAATATTTTCAAGATTTTTTGCTTCATCCCACTCAAATTGCATGTAAAGATATTGCAGATTAAACTAACTTCGTTTATTATCGCGCATTTGTCGGCAATATTTTATTGGGCAACACGCCGTCTAAAAGAACGAAAAATTTATGCGGTGTAACACACCTTACTTGCAGGTTCCTCTAGCAACTTCGTTACCTTGAAGATCAAATTTTTTCCATCCCTTACTAACGTTTTAAGGTGGATAAATTTCCATGTGATGCCAAACGTGATATCAGGCTACAACTTCACCGTTTGAATTCACTTCATTATAGTAGTCATCATCATTGTCCATTCCCTTTCTCTGGCTGCGTTTGCTTTCAGTAGAAACCAAATGATTTCCTAGCTTAACTGGGAGAAAAGGGAAATTTTCAGCACTAATCATCTCTGGCTCTTTGATTTAAATTCAGGACTAAGTTTTGGCATAACGGCTGAATTGAGCGGCAGCAGACAATTTCAGCTTATCTAAAGCCATCCCTATCCTGTCCGCTCCAATGATTTGTTAGACCCCGATCGCCTCTCACCACCTACGAGAACGCGATCGTCCCCTATCTCTCGGAACATAGCAACGAAGTCAACTATCTTTACTTGCTCAATCTTCGCTGAAAACAGACAACCTCAACGGACTGAGCGCCACTGGTCTAACTTATAGTTATTCTGTAGTTGCGGTAAAAGTAAGCTTCCTAGATTGAATGTTTCGCAAATCCGAAGATTTTCACAGGAACTTATAAGGGAGGTTTATTAATCTTGAAGGTTTTGTTTTGTTGGTTAGAAATTAGAGCTTAGATGCCAAATCCAACAAATTAGCAAAGCAATATAAACCACCCTCTAGATTAGTAAAATCTAATAATTAACTAAGATGATGTGATTAAGCAAGTAAAGATTCAATTTCTTTTCTAAGCTCAGGGCTTTCAGGAGAAACACCAGAGGCGTAGTATTTGACAACATTTCCTGATTTATCAACCAAGAACTTATTAAAATTCCACTGCACTTCAGCCTTAGTTGCTTCGGTTAAGTATTTGTAAAGCTCTACCTTGCCACTGCCTTTGACCTTAACTTTGCTGAACATATTAAAACTGACATTATATTTGAGATCGCAAAACTGCTTAATTTCCGTTTCGGTTCCTGGTTCCTGCGCGCCAAAGTCATTACTAGGAAAGCCTAGAATCTCAAAACCTCGATCTTTATAGGTTTGGTATAAAGCCTCCAAGCCTTTGTATTGGGGAGTATAGCCACACTGAGAAGCCACATTCACAATCAACACAACTTTGCCTTGATAATCGGAAAGCTTGATTTCCTTGCCGTCAATATTTTTAACTGAAAATTCGTGCAGAGTAGTCATATTTATTTTGTTCAGGTGTATTCCAGATTTATTCTACCAATCACATTGGGTCTTAATAGCTTGTCGGCAGGTTTTTAGGGCGATCGCAATCGTTTCCATTGCGCGTTTATACTCATCCATATCCCCTTGAATATTAAATAATTCAGCAGCTTTGCGTAGGTCTTTCACGGCTTTAGGAGTACTGCCCATGTTATACAGCAAGACCCCACGATTGTAATAGGCTGAACCTTGAAACGCATTATAGTCAATTGCCTGAGTATAGTCAGCGATCGCTTCTCGTTTACTACCCAATGCCGAAAGTGTTAAACCCCTACCTACATAGGTATCAGCATCGGAAGAGTTTAAGCGTAGAGCTTTATTAAAGTCACTAAGGGCAGCCTCTTGCTCGCTCAGGACATATTTGAGAATTCCTCTTTTACTGTAGGCGGCGGCATAACTAGGATTAAGCTTTAATGCCTGATTTAAGTCTCTAATTGCGCCATTTACATCACCTTTTTGATACTTGTCTCCTGCTTGCAAAAAGAAGTTATCAGCCCCAGATTCTCTAACTTTGATCGGAATAGTAGAGGTAGAAGTAAAACTAGAGGAAACTGCCGCCATTTTGGGAGATTTTTTGATAAATGTATTAATGGGAATGCCTAGATTAAAGCCAGTTTTGACATAAATAGTATCGGTTTGACGCTCAAGGGAACCACCTTCCGCTCTACCGTGAATTGCGACCAATTGAGCATTGTTATCTAAAACCGCCCCTCCGCTCATACCTGGTAGGGTTTTATTGGTGTAGACCAAGCCATAACCGAAGGCTAGGGGTTTGGAAGCATTGGCTGTAACTTGTCCAGGGGTAAATTGATAAATAGAACGATTAATGGCATTACCAATTTTAGGGAATCCTGCTACATAGACGGCTGTACCTTCAAGGGCATTGTTAGAGTTACCGATTTTGGCGACGCTATAGTTTTGATCACTGGTAAAGGTGGCGATCGCTAAGTCTACATCAGGAAATTTCTCGACATTCTTATAACTCAGGCGATACTCTTTTTCATCTTCGGTAACGATTGTATAGTTCTCTTTCGCATCTTCTACCACGTGCTTGGCTGTGAGAACGTAGTAAGTATTTTTTTCTCTTCGCACAATTACTCCTGAACCCACTTGGTCGGTTTTGATTAAGACCGTAACTTGCTTGGCGACCTTACCCACTGCTACTGGACTCATGGCAGCGATCGCTGGGTGTGAAAAAACGGCACTGATCAAAAAGATCGGAACTATATAAAGAGTTTTAAACATTTCTGTTTCTCCGAAGCAAAAGTTACTAAATTTTAGCAAGTTCGGGGCTGCTGAAAAATATAAATATCATTAATTAGCTGCACTCATCCCATTGCCAAAGATTTGAGAAAGCGATCATGTTTTGAAAGTTGGGTTATTTATTAGGACTTACGCAAAAGCTAGAGTCGGATCGAGTAGATTAAACTTGAGCGGAGGTAATTAAGAGAATGAAATTTAGCAACTCAAGCACCCTTCTATTGTTATAAATCTTGCGTAAGTCCTAAAAATTATTTATTTGCCAGACTGGGATGCTCCCTGCGTTACAAATTACAAAGCAGATTTATGCCTTTAGATGGGCAAATGATTAGCGTCCGTAGCTATATATTTGATCGATATTCAACCTTAAATTTTAGGAATTTTTAAATATGACTAGCGTTTCTAAAAATCTACAAGAAGATTTGGCTTATATACTATTCAAGAAAATTAACGAGTCAGGATCGAATTTAAATAATTTTTCTTTGGATCTACAAGGTAAGCACCTGACAAATAAAGATCTGCAGGATTACCTCGTCTACCTCAATCAAAAGGGTTTCATTCATGCGGAATTTAGCAGCGAACACTATCCCGATCGCGATCCCAATCAGTCTCCGGGCTTAGAAAATGTCAAATCACTGGCAATTACGTCCGAAGGACATAAACTTTTGCAGGATCTTGAGGCTGGGGAAACTAAGCAGAGCCAAAAACAAACTATTCCAGTTGCGGATAAAGACAAACCGTTTCTCGAAAAGATAATGATTGAGGGCAAGCTTGAGGATATTTTCGATGCCCGCGATCTGAGTGAGGTAGTATTTCGGATTATGCGAGACTTGATGACAACTGAAGCTAGCGATCGCGTTGGTGCTGAACTTCATAAAGATGCCGTGATTACCAGCGATAAAGCCTTACAAGCAGAAATTGCCGATCTGTGGCAAGATACCAATCCCCTTGTTAATTTCCTCAGTCACATTCGACCAGCATGGCAAGGCCCAGGCATTTTTCAAATCGATTCTGATCGTTTTTTATTCCGAGTTGCAAATGA
>JBBQHY010000080.1:0-8295 GCA_038324415.1 Pseudanabaenales cyanobacterium
TTGTCAATACTGCGTCCATTAAGTCGAACAGGGCATCTCTTGCATTTCCTAATATTTGATATGTTTGCTTGCGAAATTTCTCGATTTTCTCCAAACTGTTCATGATGAAGTTGATAGGTTATCAATTATCAGCTTCCATCGTTAAGTGGTCTGTCTACTATGGCTGACCACTTTTCTTGACTGGTAATAACAGTTTTTAGTCTAAACTCCAATTGCAAGAAACTCTAACCCCTTCGTAATTATTGGGAACGACTTGCCAATCCGATTGTTGGGAGGCAAAGACTTGAAGTTGAGCGATCGCCTCATTCCCAATAGATTTAAATTCTTCTGACAAAATTTTGATTCTAAATTCAGAACTTTCCACGGGTTCTTTTAAGTTGGCAATTAAATCGGTTAAAGACTTTCCAGAGAGTTTGGATTTAGCCAGTTCAATTAATAATTTGCTCACTAAGTAGGCACCATCATCGAGGAAATAATTTTCTTTTAGTGCGCCATGCCCAGAGGTTTCGATCGCCAGCCAAGATTCGTGCCCAGTTTGATTGAGGCGGATAGCTTCATTAATGACATTTTTATAACCCCGATTAAAGCGATGATGAATCCCTTGTAAATCCTTGGTGATAAATTCCGTTAAACCATCAGAAGTAATAGAATCTGTGACAATTGTAGAATTTGGATGTTCTTGTAAAATAATTGCCGCAATTAAAGCAATCAAACGATTCCGATTAAGTTCGTTACCAGATTGATCGACGGCGGCACTGCGATCGACATCTGTATCAAAAATAATGCCAAAGTCCGCTTTATGATTATTCACTGCCTGACAAATAGCTGCCATTGCCGCTTTATCTTCAGGATTTGGAACATGATTCGGAAAATTGCCATCGGGTTCTAAAAACTGACTGCCCGAAGTATCTGCGCCCAAGGGTTCTAAAACTTTTGCTGCATAAAATCCCCCCGCTCCGTTGCCAGCATCTACAATAATTTTTAAGCCGAGTAGAGGTTGCTCAAAATTGTGGGGATGATTAACTTCGGTGCGAATTTTATCGACAAGTTGCTGGCAATAAACAGAAATAAAGTCATGTTTGGTTATATTCTGGGCGATCGCCTGTCCTTCCAGTTCTATATTCTCCGCCAGAGTCAGAATGTCCGTAATATCTTGCTTTTCTAATCCACCTGCTGCTGTAAAAAATTTCAAGCCATTGCGATTAAAGGGTAAATGACTAGCTGTGAGCATAATCGCCCCATCACAATTAAATCCTTCTGTAATTGTGCTCATAAACATAGCAGGAGTTGAAGCCATGCCAAAGTCATAGACCTGAGAACCTCTTGAGGTAATTCCTGCCATTACTGCTTCAATTAGGACTAAACCCGATAAGCGACTATCTCGACCTACGGAAATAGTTAATTTGGCAAAAGGTTTACTAACTTTCTGTGCCAACCACTGCGTAAAAGCTTGCCCCAGAATATTGGCAATTTCAGGCGTGAGATTTACTGGCTCACCCTCAACTCCAGCTAGGGCAACACCTCGAATATCCGAACCATTTTGCAGCTTTTTGTAGTTTTGCATTTTGTTTAGCCTCCGCCGACGATCGTCACAATTTCTAAGCGATCGCCCGATTGTAAATTAGTTTCCTGCCAATGTTGACGATGTAAAATTTCGCCATTGTACTCTACAGCCACGAGTCGAGGATTTAAGCCCAGACTTATTAATAATTCAGGCATATTCAGATTGGCGGCACAAGTTTGTTCTTGTCCATTAAGTTGCAAGCTGATAGTTGACGTATTCATTTTTCGAAAATCTATAAAATGCCCGTTCGGGATAAGGAATAGAAAAAAGGAGAAATAGTTAATCTGAGAATAAGAAAACATCCTCAGAGGAATAACTCCCACGAATAATAGTTTAGAAGCACTTTTCTGTGATGTCGATGAGTTTTATCACACAAAAAGCCTAATTCTACAGCCTGTGCGTTAACTCGAACTCAGCTTAAGTAGTGATCCCAGCGTTTAATGATCGAGAAATATTAACAAAACGCAAATCAAATATAAAAAAAATATTAAGTGATCCCCAAATTTGCACCTTTTCAGTCACAATAAAATCGTCAAATCGAGACCAGCTTATATAAAGGTCTTGCCCATACTATATCCATTTAATAATCCCCTAATTTTTGATGTTTGTTTCTGATGTTTGGTTTTCCAGGCATCTTTTTTTTGGCTAGTTTTCTTGATTAGTTTTATAGTTATGGTTTAGTTAAAGGCTATGGATATACAAACCATAATTGCTGGCTATGCTCAAGGGCATTTTTTAATGTCTGAGGGCGAAGATCAACCCCTAGACTGGTTTTATACAAATAAGCGCACTTTGATTCCCCTAGACCAAAGATTTTGTTATCCCCGATCGCTACAAAGAATACTGAATCAAAATCGGTTTGAGGTCAAAATTAACAAAGCCTTTGACCAAGTTGTGGCAGGATGTGCAGATCGAGATACAACTTGGATTTCTAAGGAACTAAAGCAAATTTATCACGACCTAAATCAGGCAGGATGGGCATATAGTTTTGAAACTTGGTACGAGGGACAATTAGCGGGGGGAATCTTGGGGATCAGTATTAATGGCGCATTTATCGGGGAATCAATGTTTTATTTGGTACCTGATAGCTCCAAGGTGGCAATGGTAAAGTTGGTGGAACACTTGCGATCGCAGGGCTTTATATTATTTGATGCCCAAATGATGAATCCCCACTTAGCGAGATTTGGTGCCTATGAAATTGGCGATCGTGATTATAGAAATCTATTAGATCGGGCTTTACAGAAATCATGTTCCTTTATTTAGACTTAAAATATTAATCCTGAGACATTTACTTTGAACTGGTTTCAATACAAATAATAAATTCCACAAACGTTAAATTGACTATGACTAACCTTAAACCCAGAGAGCAGAAGGTGTTATGGGCAACTGTAAATCATTACATTGCCACTGCAGAGCCTGTGGGATCAAAAGTCATTGCCGAAGGATACAAATTTAATATTAGTCCTGCGACTGTTCGCAACATTATGGGGGTACTGGAAAAGTCAGGGTTACTATATCAGCCGCATACTTCTGCTGGTAGAATCCCGTCCGATTCAGGTTATCGGGCTTATGTGGATCATTTAATTGACTTGGAAAAAGATTTTGATTCGGCTCAACACCTTGGACAGAAATTAGAACGTAAATTTGAAGCGATCGCCCCCCAAAACCTCGAACATCTTCTCCGCAGTACCGCTCAAATCCTAGCCACCTTTAGTGGTTGTATTGCTCTAATTACTAGCCCTAATTTACAAACAGCCCGAATTCGTCATGTCCAATTACTAATGGTGGATACTCAAACTTTAATGTTGTTGGTGGTGACAGATGACTACCACACGACTTCTGTGACTGTGAAGCTCTCTCCAGATATGCAGGCAAATTCCCTAGAATCAGAGATGCAGATTCTAAATAATTTTCTGAATGCCCACCTGCGGGATCAACTGATTACGGATTTAACAAAGCTACGCTGGCAAGAGCTAGATCACGAGTTTCAACACTATGCTCAGGTCTTAACTAATTCTCTCCAAGAGCTATCTACGATCTGCAATCCACCTCAAATCGATCAAATATTTATTAGTGGACTCACAGAATTATTACGTCAACCAGAATTTAGTCAACTTAGCCAAGTTCAAGCAATTATTCAACTATTAGAAGTAGATCAAGCATCTCTATTTCCTTTAATTTTTAGCAGTAATTCTCAAAATCCTCTGAACTCTCTGACCATTAAAATTGGCAATGAAATTTCCCTAGAACCAATTCAAAACTGTACCCTAATTTCTAGCACCTATAGCTGCGATGATTTTCCTGTGGGTAGTGTGGGTGTATTAGGTCCAACTCGGCTAGATTATGAGCGGGCGATCGCCTCAGTTCAGATTATTGCCCAACAGTTATCAGAGGCGATTAGCTTTAGACTTTAACAATCTTAAAACTTGGAAATATTTGGTTCTTGATGAATTAAAACCGTGCAGTCAGATGTGGGACAGCTAATACATAGAAGCCTAAAACCTGCTGCTCGTTGTGACTTATTAAAAAACATATCAGGATTACCTCCAGATTCTTGAGCATCGCCTTCGATGACTCTGCCTGTGCAAGTAGAACAAGTACCTGCCCGACAGCTAAAAGGGAGATTAATATCTTCGGCTTCAGCCACATCTAGGATAAATTCATCTTCATCTACTTCAATTGTTTCGTCTATACCATCGGCTTCATCAATCAGCCTAACTTTATAAATTGCCATATCTATACCTATAAATTAAAAATAAAAATAAATGTGAAAATATTAATCAGTAAAATAAATTTAATTCTGGTATTGTGCAGCAAATTTCCGAGTAGTGGTGTTTAGCTATACATTTGTTTAAATTAAGTTTTAATTAAGTTCTAGAGATTAATTATCTAAGCCCATGCCGATCGCTCCTAGTCTTGAATTAGCCTTCAAATATCACCAGTCAGGGAATTTCTTAGAAGCAGAACGACTTTATCTTCAGATTTTGAGCAGGCAACCCAATCACGTTGATGCTAATCATTTATTGGGAGTATTAGCCCATCAAGTTGGGAACCATGATGTTGCGATCGCATACATTGAAAAAGCAATTAAACTAAATCCTAAAAATCCCGACTTTTATAGTAATTTGGGCGAAGCATATCGTTTAGGGGGGCAGCTTCCAGAAGCGATCGGCAATTATCAAAAATCCTTAAAACTGCAACCTCAAAATGGCAAAACCCACTACAACCTCGGTAATGCCCTCCAAGCTCAGGGAAGTACGGATCGAGCGATCGCCCATTATCAAAAAGCCATAGAATTAATGCCAAATTTGGCACAGGCTCATCATAATCTCGGATTTTTATTAAACCAAAAAGGGGAAGTTAACCAAGCGATCGCCGCCTATCGGGAAGCAATTAGGATTAATCCCAACTATGTAAAGGCATTAAATAGTTTAGGAAACGTCCTCCAAACCTCTGGACAGATTTTAGAATCCCTAGAAATTTACATGAGAGCCTTAGAAATTGCTCCTGACTCCCCCGAAATTTATAATGATTTGGGTAATGGTTTACAGGCAAATTATGACTTTGATCGGGCTATTTCTGTGTACCAAAAAGCGATCGCTCTTAAACCCGATTTTGCCGAAGCTTACTATAACTTAGGCAATGCCTATACCATCAGATCGAGAGCCGAGGAGGCAGAAGCTTGCTACCGTCAGGCAATATTAATTAAGCATAATTCTCCAGATTGGTACATTACCCTAGGAGTTTTACTCAAGGATCAAAATAAATTAGCAGAAGCGATCGCCACGTTTCACACAGCCCTAATTTATAAACCAGATTTTGTCGAAGCTCAGTTCAAGATTTTATTAACTTTACCGATTATCTATGAGACTTCTGAACAGGTTCAGGAATGGCGCGATCGCTTCACTTTAGGATTAAATAAACTCGCAAATAGTATTCCTTTAGATACGCCTGAACATATTCAAGAAGCAGTGAAGGCAATTCAGAACTCCACTAATTTTTATCTACAATACCAAGCCCAAAACGATTTAGATCTGCAAATCCAGTATGGGCAATTAGTTCATCGCATCATGTCCGCCGCCTATCCTCAGTTCTCTGTTCCCTTAGCGGTGAAGACTTGCGAAACCAAAAAAATCCGTTTAGGTTTTATCTCTAGTTATTTTCGTGTCCATACTGTCGGTAAACTCTTTTTAGGCTGGCTTCAGGGCATACATACTTCAACTAATCCTAACGAATTTGATAACGAATTTGAAATCTATTGTTATTACACAGGCAAGCTTCCCACCCCTGCCACCGATGGTTTTGCTGCCGCCAGCGATTTTATCTATCACCTACCCCACCTAGATACTGCCATTAAGCAAATTGCCCAAGATCAATTAGATATTCTAGTGTTTACGGATATTGGGATGAATCCTGAAACTATGCAAGTTGCAGCTTTGCGCTTGGCACCAATTCAATGTTTAGCATGGGGACATCCCATAACCTCTGGACTGCCGACCATGGATTACTTTTTATCTAGTGATTTAATGGAACCGATCGGTGCCGATGCCCATTACAGCGAACAATTAATCCGTTTACCAAATCTCAGTATTTCCTATCCCCGCCCCGAACCTCCCCAACAGCTAATCAGGCGAGCGCAATTTCAAATTCCCGAAGATGCTGTAGTTTATCTCTGCTGTCAGTCTTTGTATAAATATTTACCCAAGTACGATTACATTTTTGTGGAAATTGCCAAACAAGTTCCTAAAGCCAAATTTATATTCATCACCAGTAATAACGGTAACTATGTCACCCAACAGTTTCAACAACGATTGCAAACTGCCTTTGCCGAACTCCACAGCAGCGATGAATATTGCTTGATTATGCCTCGTCTAGATCGGGATGAATACCTAAACTTAAATTTAATCTCTGATATTTTCCTAGATACCATCGACTGGTCTGGCGGCAACACTACCCTTGAGGCGATCGCCTGTAATCTGCCTGTTGTGACCTTACCCAAAGAGTTCATGCGGAGCCGTCACAGTTACGCCATACTCAAAATGCTAGAAATCCCTGAAACTATTGCTAATAGTGAATCTGAGTATATTGATATTGCTGTAAAACTAGGATTGGATCGAACTTGGCGATCGAGTATTGTGGAAAAAATAAAAACTAGAAGCGATCGCCTCTTCAACGATCAAATTTGTATCCAATCATTAGAAAAATTCTTCAGAAATACGCAAAAAATTTCTCAGGACCTAAATTAATCATCAAGTAAAAATTGCGCCACCCTGCAAGCGTTGATAATGATGCTCAAATTCCAGCTTGAGGCTAGGGAAGGCTTCAAGGGTAGGGTCTTTTTTAATAATGCGTTCGGCGGCGGCACGGGCAATGCTATAAATTTCTTGGCGGGCAGCTTCATCACTGAGGCGATCGTCGATGGAAAAACCAGCGTGTCCAGATTGCTCTTTACCTTCATCTTTACCCTTGCCCCGCAGCTCAAAATCCCGTTCGGCAATAAAAAAGCCATCTTGGGATTGTTCCAAAACTTTTAAGCGTTCGATCGCTGTTTCCGATTTAGAAGCACTCATTAACAAACAAAAGGACTGGGCTGCTCCCCTACCTACTCGTCCCCGTAGTTGATGTAACTGTGCCAATCCAAAGCGATCGCTATGCTCAATCAACATCACCGAAGCATTGGGAATATCTACACCTACTTCTACAACAGTGGTTGCCACTAAAATCTGGGTTTCTAGTTGCCGAAACTGGGTAATTGCCTCATCTTTTTCTGAACTCGTCATCTGTCCGTGCAGTAATCCCACTTTGAAATTTGGGAAGATCGAAGCCTGCAAATGTTCTCGCTCTTGGACAGCGGCTCTAATATTTTCCATTTTTTCCGATTCTTCTACTAAAGGAAGAACTATGTAAACCTGTCTTCCTTGGGCAACTTCTCGGCGAATCAGTTCGTAGGCTTCCTTGCGCTGTCCAGCTTTTAATAAAGTTGTGTGAATCGGCTTGCGTCCTGGTGGCAACTCGTCAATAATGCTTACTTCAATTTCCGAATTCGTCAGATAAAGAGTACGGGGAATGGGCGTGGCGGTCATAATTAATACATGGGGATCTTCCCCTTTCTGTAAAAGCTGCGACCGCTGATCCCGTCCAAATCGATGCTGCTCATCAATTACCGCTAATCCCAACTGACTAAAATTCACCCCATCTTGAATTAGAGCGTGGGTGCCAATTAGTAAAGGTAACTCCCCTGTAGATAGTTGACTGAGAATTTGACGGCGTTTAGCAGTTCTCGTAGAGCCTGTCAGCAATTCCACGGGTAGATGGAGCAGCGTAAACCACTCTAATAATTTGCGATAGTGCTGTTCAGCCAATACCTCAGTTGGAGCCATGAATGCAGTTTGGTAACCCGACTCGATCGCCGCTAGTAAAGCATAGACAGCCACAATAGTTTTACCCGAACCCACATCTCCTTGGACAAGTCGGTTCATAGGATTTGGTCTTTGTAAGTCTTCCCGAATTTCGGCGATCGCCCGATTTTGAGCATTAGTTAACTTAAATGGCAGAATCCCCTCTAACTTGTCAATTAGCTGACTGCGAGGCACAAATTGAATCGCTTTTTGTTGTTGTCGCCGATATAAAGCCACTAAACGACGATAAAAATATTTATCAAAACTTAATCGCTTAATTGCCGCATTTAACTTGTCTGTATCATCGGGATAATGAACTTGAGCGATCGCCTC
>JBBQHY010000081.1:0-8254 GCA_038324415.1 Pseudanabaenales cyanobacterium
TTGCTCAGGAGTTGGATAGAATCGGTATTTGAAAGCTTTCTGCATACCTTACATTATACCGCAGTTTCTTGTAAGGGTATCTGCGATCCGCTAAGTAGATTGTTCGCTCTCGCTCACCGCCTTATATCCCACGGTTAAAACCGTTGGGTTTTGCGGCTATTTCTATAATTCTTCTTTTTTAATTGATTGAGGTCGGGAGCCAGAATTTGCGAACGCTGTGGAAAATTAGATGCAAAATACGATAATCGTTTACGCATCCGTTACAACAATTTTACTGCTCCCTTTAATTTTGCTAACCTCCAAGAAAGCTAACTCTATTCTTCAGTTTCTTCTTCAGCGTCAGGTTGAGGATAGATAAACCCAGTATTGTTACCCGTTAGGATCGATTTTCCGAGGGATAATGCCTTGGCGGCGGCGACGGTAGCTTTATATTTCCAAGCGGCTTTACGAATATCACGTTTTGACTTTGAGGTCTTTTTCTTAGGGACTGCCATGATTAAGCTAAACTAATTTTTTACAGACTCACTATCTTATATCAAGTCACTATTTTATGACAATCGAATATTTTGTTCTTACCCTAAAATATTGGCTTTTTATCATAAGTTATGATTCCTCAGACCTTAAACCTTAAAAATTTCTTGAGCTACCAAAATCTGGCTTTAGATTTTTCGGGTTTGCACATTGCCTGTATCTGTGGGGCGAATGGCGCAGGAAAGTCTTCCCTATTAGAGGCGATTACATGGGCAGTGTGGGGCATTAGCCGTGCCAGTAGCGAGGATGACATTATTTACACAGGGGCAAAAGAGGCAAAGGTTGATTTTACGTTTATTGCTCAAGGACAAATTTATCGAATTATTCGGACTCGTCCCAAGGGTAGTGCTGGAAGCTTAGAATTTCAAATTAAAAATGATGATAAGTTTAAGTCTTTAACTGAACGAGGTTTAAGAGCCACTCAACAGGCAATTATTGCTCACCTCAAAATAGATTACGGGACTTTTATTAACTCTGCCTATTTACGTCAAGGGCGAGCTGATGAATTTATGCTAAAACGACCTAGCGATCGCAAAGCAGTACTAGCCGAAATGTTAAATCTTGGTCAATACGATGACCTTACCGAAAAGGCTAAAGATATTACCCGCATTTGTAAAGGTGAAATTATTACCTTAGAAAATTCCCATCGTAACCTCAAAATCCAAATCAGTGATGGTGAGCATATAAATTCCCGTCTTCAGAGCTTAACTACAGAGCTAGAGCAGGTTCAACTGCAAGACCTAGTGACAAAGCAAGAGTTATCCGACCTAGAAAAACAATTTCTACAACGCCAAAATTACCAACAGATATTAAACTGGCAGCAACAAAAAGCACAGCAACTTCAATCCGAAATTTCCAGATTGCAACAACAAGTTGACCAACAGTATCAGCATCTTAAAAAGCTAGAAATTTTATTAACTAATCAAGAAACAATTACTAGGGAATATCACAACTATCAGCAGTTAGCTAGTCAAGAAATAGCCTATAATCAAAAACTTCAGCAATATCAAAAAATTAGTGGCGATCGCACAAATATCCAACAACAACTAGCAGAGAAAAAAAGCGACCTAAACGGCACCCTCCGTCACTATCAAGCACAATTAGAAGCTTTAATTCAGCAAAAACAAGACCTACAAAATATCTTAAATAAAGCTCAGGAAATTGAAAATGCGATCGCCCAACTCCAACGGGCGAGAACAAACCTGCAAAAGATTGAAGAACTACAGGTAACGTCTACACCACTATTACAACGCCGCCAAGTTTTACAAAGGACTATTGATCGGGAAATTGCCCAAATTCATGCCCATTTAGCGCAAATTCAGAAACAACAACAACATTTGCGATCGCAGGCGCAGCCCCAACTATCCCAAAATCTAATCAACCTCGATCAACAGATTAAAGTCCTTGAAAAAAAGCAAGTTTATCAACAACGAGTCCATGAAAAGGGCTTGGAAAGACGAGATTTTCTCAATCGCCTCAAGGAAAGAGAGCTAGAGTGTGAGGAAAAAATTCATGCCCACCATGCCAAATCCCAACAACTGCAACAACCCGATGTGCTCTGTCCCGTATGCGATCGCCCCTTAGATCAAACCCACTGGTTATTAATCGAACAAAAGCAGCAAAATATCCACCAAGAACTACAGGCAGACCTGTGGATTATTAAAGAACAGCAAAGTGCCTCAGAGTGTGAAATTCAAGTACTTAGGGATGAATATCGTCAACTCAAGGAGCAACTAGAACAGTTAAACCCACTTTTGCAAAAAAAAGGTAACCTTGAAGCGCAGTTGAAATCTAACCAACAGTCAGAGAGTAAACTCCAAGAACTTGAACAGGAGATATTTACCCTCCAGCAGCAACTATCTACCCACAGCTTCTGCCCCGATGCCCAATCCGAACTGCACTTGGTTGAAAAATGCCTAGTTGAACTTAACTATGATGAAAAAAATCATGCCCTTGCTCGGGGTGAAGTCGAACGGTGGCGATGGTCAGAAGTTAAGTTTAATGAACTCAAAACTGCCCGCCGCCACTGGGAAATTTTATCTGTGAAAATTCCCGAACTAACTGCGATCGCCCATAAACTCATTCACCGCCTTGAAACCAATACTATAGATTTAGAACTGCAACAACATCAGGAAAAATGCGATCGCACCCTAGACCAAATTAACTACGAACCCAAACAGCATCAACAACTAAGAACTGAAAAGGAGTATGCTCAACCAGCTTTACTACAATATCAAGAATTAAATCTGGCACAGCAGCAATATCCCAACTTATTAGGGCAGTTTCAACAAAATCAGCAACTAATTAGCGATCGTCAGCATGAATTGCAAACCATAGCTATAGAAATAAATAATCTAGAAAATTCCCTAGCCCAGTCCATTGATCCCTCCGCCAAAATTATAGATCTTAAGCAACAGGCATTAACTAGGCGTTCGCATCTGGACAAGATGATTGGGGAAATCGGGAGTCTGCAAACTACTTTAATTCAGCGTCAAAACCTGCTAAAGCTTGAAGAGGAGGTTAGGCAACAAATTGCCCAAACCCAAAAACGTCAGATCATTCACCAAGAATTGCAGCAAGCTTTCGGCAAAAATGGGATTCAGGCACTCATGATTGAAATTATCCTGCCCCAAATTGAAGCCGAGGCTAATAGAATTCTCTCCACCTTGACTAACTACCAACTTAATCTACGGTTTATCACCCAAAAAGCAGGGAAAAAAGCCGATAAAGTCATAGACACCCTCGAAATTGAAATCGCCGACAGTCGAGGTACCCGCCCCTACGAAACCTATTCGGGTGGAGAAGTTTTTCGGATTAATTTTGCCATTAGGCTTGCCCTGTCTCGAATTATTGCCCAGCGCTTAGGTGGCACCTTACAAACTTTAATTATTGATGAAGGCTTTGGCACTCAAGACTCCGATGGCTGCGATCGCCTACTTTCTGCAATTAATGCGATCTCCCCAGACTTTGCCTGTATTCTCGTAATTACCCACATCCCCCAACTCAAAGAAGCATTTAGCACTTTAATTGAAGTCATAAAGACAGAATCAGGTTCAAAAATTAAGCTTCTGGTTTAGAATATCTCTAAACTTCAAATTCCTCACTAGACTGGTCTCATGCCATACTAGGAGATAGCTGTAAATTCAGTATCAAATGAACGAGATCCCCAACAATCACATCCTGCTAATCACAGATGCAAAAGGTACTAGGAAGATAGCTCTCAAGGAGCTTAAATACACCATTGGCAGGGATATTAGCAATAATATCAGTATCAACTCCAAATACGTTTCTCGGCAGCACGCCATACTTTTGAGAGTTCCCGGTAACATTGCTGGCACTCACCTTTATCGAGTTATCGACGGAGACTTAGCAGGAAAACCCAGTGTCAATGGTGTGATTATCAATAGTAGTTCTAAAGTTGCAACCTACGAGCTATCACACGGTGACATTATTTCCCTAGCCCCTGATGCTCAAATCACCTATCTTATTGGTGAATCTAATGGTACCTATGATTCTAAAATATCTAAGAATCCAGCTGGTAATAGTGATGAATCTGACACGCTTATTAATGAGATTTCTAAAGTAAAACGAGCTAGGTAGTTCATTATGGGATTTTTTGACTCTGACATAGTGCAGCAGGAGGCTCGTAGTCTATTCCAAGATTATCAAGCCCTAATGGAACTGGGCAGTAGCTACGGCAGGTTTGATCGAGAAGGTAAAAAACTATTCATCACCAAAATGGAAGAAATGATGGATAGATTTGCGATCTTTACCAAAAGGTTTGAACTATCCGATGACTTTATGGCACAGATGGCAATGAAACAAATGCAAAATCAGTTAGGAAATTTCGGCGTTACCCCCAACCAGATGTTTGAGCAAATGCAAACCAACTTAGAGCGAATGAAATCTGAGCTCGGCATATAGTAATTAGCTAATTAGGCTTGAAGCTTGAGTAATCGATGGTTCTGGATATTCTCTGGTAAGTTCCACATAGATATTTTCAAGGCGCACAGGTTGAATAGATATAGAGTCGATCGCTACCCCTATAAATAAACCGACAATTTCCTGTAGGGACTTTTGTTCAGGTAACCAAAAGGCTAGATCGTGACCGTAGTGGTGATGGCTAAACCCTAGGCTTTGACCACGGGCGATCGCTATTTCTTCCACAGGTGTTTGCATAATTAAAATGGCGGCGGCGGGGATGACAGTTCGCAGTTCTGCCAAATTGCCTTCAATTAATAGCTGTCCATCTTTGAGAATGCCAATGCGTTGACACAATCTCTCGGCTTCCTCTAGTAAATGGGTAGTTAATAAAAGCGTAATGCCCTGATAGCGCAGTTGATTAATTAATTCCCAAATTTGATACCGAGTCTCTATATCTAGCCCCGTGGTCGGTTCATCTAAAATTACGAGCTTAGGTTCATGAACAAGGGCGATCGCCATATTAAGCCGCCGTTTCATACCACCGCTCAAGGTTCCAACTATGGATTTAGAGCGATCGCTGAGATTTACTGCTTCTAAGCACCGCTTAATTCTTTGCTGTTTTAGTTGTCCTTTGATGCCATAGAGTGTTGCAAAAAAATCTAGATTCTCAGCACAGGTTAAGTTTTCATACAGGAGATTGTCTTGGGGGACAATGCCAATTAAGGATTTAGTATTTGAATCTAAGGGAAGATTATCAATGGCGATCGCTCCACAATCTGGGGCAATCAAATTACAAATAATGTTGATTATAGTGGTTTTACCTGCCCCATTACGACCTAACAGCCCATAGATTTCACCTGTCGGAATGTGGAGATTTATATTTTTGAGAACTTGGCGAGCGCCGTAAAACTTAGATAGATTTTGAATCTTTAGCAAAATTACAGTCTCCTCTCAGTAGATAACATCCGTCCATACGCTAACCACCCACTACCAAGGGACACAATTAAGAAGCCTACTAAAAATATGAAATGCAATCTGAGGTCGTAATTAGATAAATCCTTGCCGTTATAGGAAACTGCGAGCAGAGCTTCATTCATGTGATAAATCGGATTAAACTGCGTAATCAATAGCAATTCCTTGGGTAAAAACGAAGTAGGAACAAATGCCCCTCCTAACATTAATAGAGGTACGCCAAAGCCTGCAACTAAACTATTCACATCTTCGGTGCGACGCGCGAATTGGGTTCCCAATAAAAATCCCATGCCCACATAGGAACCTATACTACACAAAATTACGATCATGCCCAATAGCCACGATCCCGCAAACTTCACCCCAAACATCGAAGCAACGGTATAAACCAATAAACTTTGCCCAATGCCCACACAACCGTAGGCGCAAAAAATTCCCAGAAAATAGGAAATTCCCGCTAGGGGCGAAATAAATAACCGCTTGATGGTTCGACTCTCCCGCTCTGCCACTATGGTGGAAATCGTACCGCCCAAACTACTAAAAAATAAAGCTGCTCCTACTAAAGTCGAAGGGGTCGCCACCTTAAAGGCTTCTGTTGTCGTAATTTTACTGCCCTCAGCCAAAATAAACCCATTTAGCAAAAGCATAGAGATCGGAAAAATCACCCACAAAATTAAGGTTCTTTGTTGTCGGACTAACTCAGTTAAAATGCGCTGGGCGATCGCTCTAGTTTCATACCAATATTTCATGTACAAAATCCTACAGCACTAAGGCTAATTCGCACAGAGGGTAATAGTGTCTGTTAGCTGTTCCTATAAAATCAACTAAAAATATCAATCTGACCTCAAAGCCACACATTAAGGCAAATATTAAACCAAATATTAAGGTAGATGCTACAGTAGGTCACGCTTAGAGATTATTTAGACCTTATTTAACCTGAATTATTTAAACTGAATTATTTAAACTTAATTACTTAAACATTACATGGCTTCTGTACGTTTAGCGAGTGTATCTAAAACCTTCGGACAAAATCTGGTTTTACGAGATATTGATCTAACCATAGCTGATCGGGAATTTATGGTTTTGGTGGGTCCTTCGGGTTGTGGCAAAAGTACCTTACTACGGCTAATTGCGGGTTTAGAAACTCTTTCGGCGGGAGAAATTTATCTAGGCGATCGGCAAATCGATCAACTCCCGCCCAAATCTAGGAATATGGCGATGGTATTTCAAAGCTATGCCCTCTATCCTCACATGAGCGTTTTTAACAATATTGCCTTTGGGTTGCGCCGTCAGCAGGGCGGAAATATTTTCACCCAACAATTTAACCAAGTAGGTAAGCAAAAAATCAATCACCGCGTCGAACAAGTCGCTAAATCCCTGCAAATTCAAACCCTCCTGCACCGTAAACCCTCGGAACTATCAGGGGGGCAAAAACAACGAGTAGCTTTAGGTAGAGCGATCGCCCGCAATCCTCAAGTTTTTTTAATGGACGAGCCTCTATCAAATTTAGATGCCCAACTCCGTAGTGAAACCCGCAGCCAATTAGTACAACTGCAAAACGAATTGCAAACCACGACCATCTACGTTACCCATGACCAAACCGAGGCGATGACTATGGGCAGCCGCATAGCCGTCCTTAAAGCAGGAAAAATCCAACAGGTTGATAGTCCCATAAATATTTATCGCCATCCCGCCAATGTTTTTGTTGCAGGATTTATTGGTTCGCCACCAATGAATTTTCTGCCCGTCACCGCTCAAAATAGTTTGCTGTCAGGACAACACCTAAATACATATTTACCGTGGCACACATCCCATCAAATTCCCTTTAATCAGCCTTTGATCTTGGGCTTTCGACCTGAACACCTCAAACTAGCTAGTTCTGAATCTGCCCATCTATCTGGTCGGGTGAAATTAATTGAATCATTGGGATCGGAAACCAATTTGATTGTCGATATTGAAGGCGCAGTAATAAATGCCAAAGTTAGTGCCGATTTGAAATTTATTCTAGGCGATCTTACTCATTGGCAAATGGATTTGCAAAAATTCCATGTATTTGATGGGGAGTCTGAAACTCTCTTACCTAGCCTTTAGGAAATTTTTAAAGGCTGAAGTAAGCGATCGCCAATTAGCCAATTAGTTTGATTTAATCCCTGACCATTGAACTTGGGATTTTGGCTTTTCGAGATTTTCCAAAGTCTTTAGTTCTAAGCTATTGCGGCGGTAGGAAAAGAAATGTGCTGGGGTTTGAAAAGTACAAAAGGGGGCGATCGAAATTTGGGAATTAATTAAACCTAGTTCTAGTAATTGTTGGTGCTGGACTAGGCGCAAATCTAGACGGCAATGATCGGGTTTAGGATCTGGAGTAATCCCCACAGGATTTTTAATGGTAGCTAAAACCTGAACCGCAACATTAGTTTGGACTTGGTAAGATTCGCCCGAAATCGAAGGACCAAGGGCAATTAGTAGATTTGCTAAATCGCTACCATTTGCTTGAAATTTAGCGATCGCTTTAATTAAAATCCCCTTAGCTGTACCGCGCCATCCGCCATGAACTGCCGCTACGCTATTAAGAGTGAGATCGCCAATTAAAATCGGGACACAATCGGCGGAGCAAGCCCAAACTGAAATGTGATTTCGAGATGTAAAAACGCCATCAGCTTCAGGTAAGCGATCGCCCGTAAATTCTGAGGTATCTACAATGCGCTCGCCATGCACTTGTTTAGCTTGAAAAGCTTTTGATTCAAAATTAGAAGATTCAGAATTAAAATGATTACTTAAATCTTGGGGAGATTGGGGTGAATGCGATCTAGTAAAAAATCCATGCTGCCAT
>JBBQHY010000082.1:0-8239 GCA_038324415.1 Pseudanabaenales cyanobacterium
GAAGTTAGTGCAAACTGTTTTGGCGCATCCTCGGATCTGTAATGTGGAGCGTGTATATTTGATGACTTCTCTGCAACAGAAGTTTTATCAGCACATTGGGTTTGAGCTTAACTCTAGTACAACTATGGTTTTACATAATAATCATGGTTCAGAAGTTGGGGTTTTACTCACCCACTCATCTATGTCCAGTTAAGTTATATCCACTTAAATTTTTTAAAAGCGTAAGCGATCGCTAGAATAATCAAAAATGTACTTTAGTAATATAAATTAGTGTGAGTATTACGGCAAGACTTGGGCAAATTATTAGTAACCTTGAACAGTTATCTAAGATTAATTTAATTGCTAATTGGCATCATGATTTAAATGGTGAACTATTACCTGTAGGAGAAAATAGCAGCCTACTTTTTAATCAAAGTGATGATGTAGTTCATTTAAATCAAGTTTGGGTAGTTCCTAAGAATTTAAGTAATTTAGTTTTAGAAAATACAACTATTAGATTAAAACTAGTATGGTGGGCATCATTAGTAGAGATTTTTATTAATGGGATAATAGTTCAAGAAGGGGATTTATTTGATCAAAAATGTCGACTTTTACTAACAGAAAATGCTCACGAAGATCAAAGTTTTAAGTTGGAAATTAAGTTAATTAGTCCTAAGCACAATCGCGGGGCAATACAAAAATCTGAAATAATTATTTCATATCCAAATCAGCCCTGCGATCCTTATAAATTTGCAGAGGAATTAGGCATAATTTCTGCGTATTTACCGCTATTAACTGAGCATGAAACTAATTTAGAAGCCATAGTATCAGATTTGGAATTTATATTTTTAAGTCCAATTAATAATCAAACCTTAAATCACTTAGAAGAAGTTAGGCGATCGCTAGTTAATTTATTATCAAAGTTCTTTCAAGATCGTAAAGTTTATATTCTCGGAAATGCTCATATTGATGTGGCTTGGTTATGGGCGATCTCAGAGACTAAAGAAGTTATAACCCGAACTTTTAATTCAGTTTTAGATTTACAAAATAAGTATCTCGAACTAATTTTTAATCAAACTACAGCCTTATTTTATGAATGGTTAGAACAGGGGAATTCAGAATTATTTAGTAAAATTCAAGATCGAGTTAGCAAGAAACAGTGGGAGCTAACTGGAGGGATGTGGGTAGAACCAGATTGTAATATACCCAGTGGCGAATCATTAATTAGACAGATTATTTATGGAAAAAAGTACTTTTTAGATAAGTTTAATCAAGATATTAAGATTGCTTTTTTACCAGATACCTTTGGCTTTAATTTTCAGCTTCCGCAAATATTATTAAAAAGTGGATTTACAGCTTTTGTTACCCAAAAACTGACATGGAATGATACTAATAAATTTCCCTATCAGATATTTTGGTGGCAGGGATTAGATGGTAGTAAAATTTTCACCTATTTTTGTAATGAATTAGGTTTAGGAATTGAACCAGTAGCGATCGCTAATCATGCTGCAGAAATCGAAATAAATCATGGAATTAAAGATCATCTTTGGCTCTATGGAGTAGGCGATCATGGTGGAGGTCCGACTGCGGATATGTTAAATATTGGGAGGGAATGGTCAAACTCAGACTTGTTTTTTGAATTAATTCCTAGTAGCTTTAGCGATTATATTGAGCAATTAAAGTTATGTAACCCTAATATTTCTACTTGGCATGATGAACTATATTTGGAATTTCATCGAGGTACTTATACATCTAAAGCTGATCAAAAATTAAAATGTCGCCAAACAGAAATATTATTAGGCAATGTCGAAAAATATTTGGCGATCGCAGCTTTAACCAATAACAAAAATTATCCTAAACAATCATTAGATCAAGCATGGAAAGGTTTATTACTTAATCAGTTTCATGATATTTTACCAGGTACTTCAATTCCCCAAGTATTTATAGATGCCGATCAAACATGGAATGAAGTTAGCAATATATGCAATCAGTTTATTAATGTTCCCATAGTAATTGATACAACTGACAACCTCTATCTTTGGAATTTTTGCAACTGGGAACGGACTGAAATCATAGAAATTAAAACTGATATTTTAGATGATTTTATAATTCAACATGAAAGTAATACAAATCTAATCCCAACTCAGAAAGTTAAAAATGGATTTATATTCCAATCTAGTTTTATAGAGAGTTTAGGAAGTTCTCAGCTTAAATTTATTAAAGATTCTAAATTTTTACCTGAACAATTTTTAGGTACACACCTACTAATCACAGAATCAACCCTTGAAAATCAATATATTAAAGTTTATTTAGATATTAGTACGGGAGAAATATCTCAAATTCTTGATAAAAGGTTTAATAACTTTCTTCTAAGTAGTAGTTGTGAGTTGCAATTTTTTGCTGATCAAGGACAGTATTGGGATGCGTGGAATATTAATCCTAATTATGAAGATCAAAAACTAGATGGATTAAAATTAGATTTAATTACTATCTATGAAAATGGTAACTTGCGAGCATCTTGGCAGATTATTAGAAAATTTCAAAATTCAACCTTTATTCAAGAAATTCAACTAGATGCCTTTAATCCATATATTACAATTAAAAATTGGGTAGATTGGCAAGAAAATCATGTTTTAGTTAAAGCTAGTATTCCTCTAAGTTTTAGTTCGGATTTTGCTACTTATCATATTCCGATGGGGGCGATCGCGCGCAGTACAAAAGAACAGACTAAATTTGAGGTTCCTGCACATTTTTGGGCGGATATAAGTAGTGATAGAGTTGGGTTAAGCCTACTAAATAATTGTAAGTATGGTTATGATGCTAAACCTAATCAATTAAGACTTTCGCTAATACGTAGCCCTACATTTCCCTGCCCACACTCAGATCGAGGGGTTCATGAATTTATTTATAGATTAGTTCCCCACTATGGCAATATACAATCGGCAAAGATTCATCAACTAGGGTATGAATTAAATAATCCTTTAGTAATTCAGCAGAGTTCTTTTAAGATTTCTGGGTTTATGAAAAATACTGCGCCTAATATTATTCTTTCAGCTTTTAAGCAATCTGAGAATTCTTTAAGTTGGATTATTAGATTTTATGAAGCCTGTGGACAGTCTGTGACTGAATCTATTAGTTTTGCTAAGTTAATTCAATCGATAAGTGAGTGCGATTTGCTAGAGAATTTCATAGATACAGTTCCATACAGCCAATATCAATTCAGTTGTATATTTATGCCCTTTGAGATTAAGACCTTTATAATCACTTTTTTAAATGATTAAGTGAAATAATTCAGTCTTTTAAAGCAACCGATTTGTTGCAATAAAATTATAAATAGAATTACCAAATCTTTCATTAAAACCAGAAGTAAGAACTGGCAAACCATCTTTATTAAAGTAATACAATCTAAGATTAGACTTAGGAATTTCTTCTAAAAAATCTTTAACTAAATACCCGAATCCATAGGTATTTAAATCTGAGGCTTCAAACATTACTATTATGGGCTCAGATGTAGACAAAAGATTTTTCCCCCCTTCAAAAATTAGCTTTTCAGCTCCTTCGGTATCTATTTTAATAAAGTTAATATTACTGATCTTGTACTCTTCCACAAAATCATCTAATGTTGTCACTTGTACAATTTGCCATTCTATAATTTGCTGATCCTTTCTATTTGTCTTTACAAATGAATTCATGGCACCATCAGTTGCGATCGCAAATTTAGTTTTACCTTTTATGTTACTAAGAGCACATTCTAAAATTGTTACATTAGTCAGATTATTAATAGTGAGATTATGTCTTAATAGCTTTAGGTTTCTTTGATCGGGTTCAAAGGCGTAGATATGGCCATGATTTTGAACTTTCTTAGCGGCGATGATCGTAAAAATGCCTGCGTTAGCTCCGACATCAATAAATATATCCCCAGGTTTGAGGGCTTTTATGACAAACCCAATTTCTGACTTCTCAAATATTCCTATAAATAGCTCAAATCCAATTCCGCTTTTAAGAGGGTAGTCAAATTTCAAACCATTCAATAAGTGAAATGTGGAAATTTTATTTGGTGATATTAGACAATTTAACTGCCATAGATATACTAAGAACTTTCTACGGACTCCACTAAAAAAATATTTTAGAATTTGCATGTTTAGATTGAATTACTTTCTAAGTTTAGTAACTTCATTAAGTTATCTTGCAACTGTATATCAAGTATTTTGATGGATTTCTAAAAATTTTAATCTTTAAAGTAAGGAGGCTTGATATATTTGGACTTACTTTATATCAAGATTCTAAGTATTTAGTTTAGTTATTTGCTAATTACTTAATAATACTTACCTAATCTAATTATAGATGTATGGCTGAAAATATGCAGTTAGATCTATAAATCAGAGTAGGTGAATTTAGTGATTTTATGCTTATTTCCCTACTTATTTTCCTAAAAAACTAGCAATTAGTAATGTACCTCCAAAGGCGAGACGGTACCAGACAAAAACCCATGTACTCTTTGTTTTAAGAAATTCGATAAGAAAGGCGATCGCTAGATAGGAAAAAATAAAAGCAGAGATAATTCCTACTGCCAAGACCCCAAAACTATCTATATCTTTAATTACTTTTAGAGATTGGTAAGCGGTGACGATCGCTAAAGTTGGTAGCCCCAACAAAAAAGAAAACCTAGCAGCGGTATCTCTTTCTAGTCCTAAAAATAAACCAGCAGTCAAAGTTGAGCCCGATCTAGATACACCAGGTACTAGAGCTAAACTTTGGGCTAAGCCGACTAAAACTCCATCTTTTACCTCTAAGCTCTCAAAATTCCGTTTCCGTCTGCCATATCTTTCTGAAAGTCCCAAAAGGATTGCCATTACTATAGATGCGATCGCAATTACGCCTATCTCTTTTGGCAATATATCTTTCAAAAGAAAACCGATTACCAAAGTGGGAATTGTGCCAAATATCACCCCAACTAATAGTTTCCATTCCTCTCTCTTCCAGTCTTGGCTCTTGTAAGCAGCGATCGCTCCTTTCCCAATTTTGAGTAAATCTGTCCAGAAATAGATAATTACAGCGAATACACTCCCCAGTTGAATTGCATCAATGTAGGTCTTACCAAAGTCGTTCCAACCCATGAAGTGGGTAAAAACAATGAGGTGGGCTGTACTACTGATCGGTAGAAATTCCGTAATTCCTTGAATAATACCCAAGATGAAAGCTTCAAAGTACGACATAGAGTTGAGAGCGGTAGTCTAAATATTCGCCCTGAACTATAACCCACTAAAGACAGAACTTAAAAAAGTATTTAACCAACTAATCTTGATTAAGCTTGAAGATGGCAATACTAGCCCCCTTGAATAGGTAGTATAGAGTTGTAATGACTATAAAAAATAGCAGGGTAAATATTACAAAGTGATAGCTATCTAGATTATCTGTAACAGCTCGAGCTAACCTTATGGGCTTAGTCACAATATTCCAGCTATTTAATCGATTAAATCTGCCTAAATATACCCCCACAGCACAGACGAAATTGATTGCAAGTTCTAGCCAAATCGCTTGATTGATTGTATTCCTGCTTTGCAGATAGGTATATAGATTAATTAAAGACATAACGTAGCATTCAAATCCTGCCACCAAAAAGAAAACATACTGAGGAATAATTAAAAAAAGCAAGCCAGTTCGAGAGATTTCAGGTTCACGCAAATCGTTAATTAGGTGGATAACGTCTGTAGCTATGTATGGAGCGTTGGGCAAGAAAAGTACGAATATTAAAAACCCCAACCACCAAAGCAAATTACGCCAGTCTTTGTAACTACGTTGGTTATGGTTAAATAAAATTAGACTTAAAGCCAAGGGAATGAATGCCAAGAATAGATTCCATCCCATCCAACCAAAATTGGCAGTAAATAAATCCCAAGCTATAAACATAATGTTATTAGATCTAGTTTAGACTAATTTTAATTGATCAAGTATTTTGAATACCATTATTTGGCAGTATGAATTTAATTGTTTATAGTAAACCTGACTGCTGTCTTTGCGCTGGACTATTAGAAAAATTAGAGCAGATTCAAGAGCCAAGTTTTATTCTAGAGGTTCGGGATATAACTACTAATCTTAATTGGTTTGAAAAATATCAGTATGAAGTCCCAGTATTGTGTGTACTCAAAGGATCATTAGAACAAGAATTACCAAGAATTTCGCCCCGATCGCCTCTTGTTAAACTCCAACAACTATTACTTAATTCTTAATTAGACTTAATTAGATCTAAAGCTGATGGATGATCTCCAAGTTTTGTTTGCTTATGCTTTAGATTATTTATATATTTTGGTAGATGTTTTTCTGGATAAGGGGCTTGAAAACTCAAATTAATAAAACTAAATTTAAAGTCTCTTTACCTTTTTTACTGGTATTACCTTTTCTGCTGCAAATTTTTGCGATCGTGGGCATAACTGGGTGGCTATCTTTTCGGAATGGGCAAAGGGCAGTTAATGAGGTGGCTTCGGAATTACGAAATGGTCTGAGTAGTCATATCACAGATCAAATTAATACCTATATTGCTGTACCGCCTTTAGTGAATCAGATTACAGCTAACGCAGTTATGACTGGGCAGCTCGACTTAAATAATGAGCAGCTCTTAGGGAGACATCTTTGGCAGCAGGTTCTAACCTTTGCCGATACTACTTTTCACTATATTGGTACAGTTAACGGTGATTTCTCCACAGCTAGAAGATTGCCATCTGGGGAAGTTCAAGTTGGAGTTGCCAATAAAAGTACTAACCAGCAAATTAATTATTTTATTCCGAGTCAAAATGGCGATAGCCTAAAGCTAGCTCAAGTTATTCCTAGGCGTTTTGATCCTCGGACTCGACCTTGGTATAAGAACGCTGTGGCAACGGGCAAGCCCGCATGGACACCAACCTACCGACACTTTGCGACCAAAGGGTTAACCATATCTGCAACTCAGCCTATATATAAGCAGGGTAAGTTGTTGGTAGTTGTCTCTACGGATTTTGTGTTTTTACAAGTTAATAAATTTCTGCACAGCCTCAAAATTGGTAAATCTGGTCAGACTTTTATAATGGAAAAATCTGGTGCACTCATTAGCACCTCTACGGATGATCCAATCTTTGTAATTCGGGGGGATGTTACCGATCGCCTTCTTGCCCAAAATAGTAAAAGTGACATCATTCGGCTCGCTGCCCAACAATTACTTAAACAACAAAGTAGCTTAGATCTAAAATCTACCAATGAGTTTGAGTTTGAAATTGCTGGAGCCAAACACTTTGCTCAAGCCTCACCGATCAAAGATAGCCTTGGTATAGATTGGCTGGTGATTGTGGTCATCCCTGAGTCTGACTTCATGGATAAAATCCAGCAAAATACCCAAACTACTATCGCTCTCTATGCGATCGCCTTGCTCATATCGACAATTATTGGTATGTACGTTGCTCGGAAAATTACTAAACCCATTCTCAATCTCTCTACAGCCGTTGCTAATCTCGCCAATCAACAGGATGTAATTACGCTTCCCGAAGAAGGCATAGAGGAGTTACAGATTTTAGCTAAATCTTTTAATACTATGTCCAGTCAACTGGAAGCAACATTTATAGACCTTCACCATTCTGCCTATCACGACCCTCTGACAAATTTACCGAATCGTTCAGCTTTTATTTTTAGCCTAGAAAATAGATTATCCCGCCGCCAAGTCGAACCCGAGTATCTTTTTGCTTTGCTATTTTTAGATTTAGATCGGTTTAAGTTAGTGAATGACTCCCTAGGGCATCTAGTTGGAGATTTACTATTGGTGGCTGTAACTCAACGACTGCAATCTTGCCTGCGTAAAACTGACATGCTTTCAAGGTTTGGCGGCGACGAGTTTATTATTTTGCTTCATGAAATTCCTAATATTGAATTTGCCAATCAGTTTGCTGAACGATTACAAAAAGTTTTAAATGAACCCTTTGAGCTAGAGGGGAATCAGATATATACAAGTGCCAGTATTGGGATAGTTTCTCCGATCAACTCTACAGGCTCGCCCCAGGATTTACTGCGGGATGCGGATATTGCTCTATACCAAGCAAAGCATGATGGTAAGGCTTGTTTTAAGGTATTTGATGCCGCTATGCACGATCAAGCTAGTGCCCTATTGCAGTTGGAAATGGACTTACGGCGGGCGATCGCTTTACCCATAAATATTGAGGAATTTGAGGTTTACTATCAACCAATTATTGCCATTGCCGATCTATCTATAGTTGGTTGTGAAGCCTTAATTCGCTGG